>JAICSR010000093.1 GCA_025936795.1 Ktedonobacterales bacterium
CTGCCGGTCGTCTATCGCTACACGCTCGCCCGTGTGGGCGACGCGCCGACCGCTGAGGACATCACCTCGGAGACCTTCTTCGTCGTCGTCGCGCGCATCGCTGAGACACGCGCGCATGACGAGTTGACCTTTGTCGCCTGGGCGCTTGGCATTGCGCGCAATCAGATCGCGATGCACTTCCGGCGGCTGAGAAGTCGCCCGACGACGCAACTCCTCACTGCTGAGGCAGCGGACATCGCAAGCGCGCAGCCGGGTGAACGCGACCCGCTCGACGTTATCACTGCGCGCGAGAGCCTGGCGGAGGTGGCCGCAGCGCTGGATCGCCTCACGGAAGAACAACGCACGGTGATTCTCTATCGCTGCGTGCTCGGCTACAGCGCAGACGACGTGGCGCAGTTGCTCGGCAAACAATCGGGCGCGATCCGCGCGCTGCAATTTCGGGCGCTCGCCTCGCTTGCGCGCTTTCTCCGGCTGGCGGATGGCGCGCCGGACGAGCCGCCCAGCGCCACGACGCGGCGCCCACGCAGGAACATGGGGGAGGAATAGGTATGCATCCAGATGATGCGCTCGATGTCCTCCTGAACGAGCGCGCAGCGGAGCATGCGCGCTCTGGCCAGACGCTACACCCCGCGAGCAAACAGGTGGGCGACGACCTTGCGCCGCTGCTCGAAGTCGCCGCCCGCCTCGATCTGCTGCATGACGCTGCGCCCTCAGCCGCTTTCGCCGACGACCTGGAGCAGCGCGTGCTCGCGCGCCTGGGGCAGCGCTCGCAGCCTGAGCGGCGCGGTTGGCTGACCAGTCGCATCGCTGGCGTCGGCGCCACATCAGCGCGACTCGCATGGGCTGGGATCGCGGCGGCGTTGCTGCTGACGATCGGGCTGGGCGTGTTCACGGCGCAGGCCGCCCCCGGCCAGCCACTCTATCCGGTGCGCCAGCTTGCCCAGCATGCCGCCGCGAACGTGTTCCCATCGCCCACCAGCGCTGCGTTTGCTGCGCTCACGCGGGCCAACGCCGACCTCGCGGCCTACGACGCCGCACTCGCGCGGGGCGACACCGCAGCAGCGCTCACCACGCTGCGTGCATTGCGCGCAGACGATGCGCAGGCCGCCTCAGACGCCATAGCGCTACATGACGCCAGCGCCCGGCAGGCGGCGCTGGCGCAGCTTGCCCAGTTCCGGCGGCGCGCTCAGCCCGACCTGCGTGCGTCACTGGCGGCGCTGACCTGGCAAGGGCGCGCGCAGGTGACCGATCAACTACGCGCCTGGGGCGATACGACGCTGGCAGTGGCGCAGGCGCGCGTGCTGGCTGATAGCTCCTCTGGGCAGAATCCGCGCGCGAGCGACAAATCGGCGCTGCTTGTGGTGAGCGGCGCTGGCTTCGCGCCAGGGGCGCAGGCGCTGGTGAATGGGCAGGCCGCCGGGGTCGTCATCTCCCTGACGCCGACGCACATGACGGCGCGCGTCGAGACGAGCGCCGTGAACGGAACAACGCTGGTGATCGCCATCGAGAACCCCGATGGAACGGTAGCGGTGACCACGCAGGTCGTGCGCGACGACAACGCGGCGCCTGGCCATACGGCGACGCCCGACAATGGCGATCATGGGGGCAATCACAGTGGCGCGGATGGGGCAAGCGACGAGTCAACGCCATCGCCAGGCGCAGATGTGACCTCGGCGACGACCGTCCGGTAGTCCCGACAGGCAGCTTAGCTGTGCGCCTGCTGTGGCTCATCTTTGCGCGCTTCACGCTGGTCATGCAGCTGTGCGCGAATCTCGCCGCGCGTGCGCTGGTAGCGTTCCATCCGCTCGAGCAGCCGACCGCGCATCTCCTCCAGGCCAGCGAGCCGCTCCTGCAAGAGTTCTAGCTCGCGCCGCGCGACCTGCTCCACCTCATCGAGCGCCGTGAGACGCCATTCGAGATTCGAGTCCGCTTGCCACTGCCTGCGGATGCGCTCGCGCTCTAGCTCAGCGGCCACCAGCTCGCGAATCTCCTTCAGTTCCAGGCCCAGCAGGTCACGCATCGCTTTGATGTGTTCCAGCGCGCGGACATCGGATTCGCTGTAGAGGCGATAGTTGCCCTCCGAGCGTTGCGCAGGCTCCAGCAGCCCCAACTCCTCATAGTAGCGCAGCGTGCGCTTGGTGAGGTTGGTGCGGCGGGCGACCTCATCTATCCGCAGGAAGCGCTCCTCAGGCGCCTCCCCGGACGCATCGGCGGACGCATCGGCGGACGCATCATCGCTGGCGTCGTCGGCGCTTGGTATGGCGCTTGGTATGGCGCTTGGTATGGCGCGCCATCTCTGGGCGTTCGGTTGGTCATCTGACATGGCTGGACCATTCTCATCTATCGCAGCTAGGCGGAGCCTCGTACGACTCTCAATGGACGTAGGCGTCATCTGCGCATCGCGCGCATGCAGGCGGCGCCGTCGCACGCCCCTCTAGCAATGATACGTATGAGGCAGCCGCCAGGGTGCAGTCGTACCGCATCACTGCTGACACCACTGCGATAACTATGTCACGCTGTGATAATAGTCCACGCCGCGCCAGGCGTCAACATCGCCGCTCGCTGGCGCGTCCGTTAGGTAAGAAGTGGCAGCGCGCCAACCCCGATGTGGTACCATCTTAACGTTGATAGTCGGGGCGCTTCACCCCGGAGCGAGAGGTCTTGCCAAAAGACCTTCTGCTGAAAGAAGGTAGCGCATGCAGGGCGACGCCGCTGGCCAACAGGCTGGCGCCCACGACAGCGAGTGGTTGTTGACCGACGAGCTGCGTGACGATGACCCGATGGATCGTCCGCACGAAGCGTGCGGCCTGTTTGGGATCTATGCGCCAGACATGGATGTCGCCCGGGTGACCTTCTTTGGCCTCTATGCGCTGCAACATCGCGGCCAGGAGAGCGCAGGCATCGTCACAACGACAGGCGATCCAGACCTGCGAGAGCATCGCCGCATCGGCCTCGTCTCGCAGGTCTTCAACGAAGACAGCCTGCGCGGTCTGACCGGGTTCGCCGCCATCGGCCATACGCGCTACTCAACCACCGGCTCCAATCGGCAGGAGAATGTGCAGCCATTGCTGGCGGATGGCACGCTGGGGCAGTTCGCCATCGGCCACAATGGCAATCTGACCAACACGCTCACCCTGCACGCCCGGCTGATGGATGAGGGCGAAATCCTCGGCGCCACCAGCGATACGGAGGTGATCGCCCGGATGCTCGCCATCGCGCCTGGCCTCACCTATGTTGACAAGCTGCGCCATGTCATGCCACGGCTCCAGGGGGCATACAGCCTGGTGATCCTCACGCCGACTGAGTTGATCGCCGCACGCGACCCGTTCGGCGTGCGCCCGCTCTGCCTGGGACAAATCAACGGCCACTGGGTCGTCGCCTCCGAGACCTGCGCGCTCGACACCGTTGGCGCGGAGTTTACGCGCGAGGTCGAGCCGGGCGAGGTCGTCGTCATCAATGGCGACGGCGCAGAGGGCCTGCGCTCCTACCAGGGGCAGCGCTCAGTCAAGCGCGCGACGTGTCTGTTTGAGTACATCTACTTCGCGCGCCCCGATAGTGTGATGATGGATCGCTCGCTCTACCTCGCCCGCCAGCGCATGGGGATGCAACTCGCGGCGGAGTACCCGGTGGATGCGGATGTGGTGATTGGCGTGCCCGACTCCGCGACACCCGCCGCCGCTGGCTATGCCGCCGCTCGCGGCCTGCCCTACGCCGATGGCCTCATCAAGAATCGCTATATCGGGCGCACGTTCATTCAGCCCGACCAGCAGATGCGCTCGCTCGGCGTGAAAATGAAGTTTAATGCGCTGAGCGCCGTGCTCAAGGGCAAGCGGGTGGTCATGATTGACGATAGCATCGTGCGCGGCACGACCTCGCGCCCGCTGGTGCAGTCGTTGCGCGACGCCGGCGCGACGGAGGTGCATCTGGGCATCAGTTCGCCGCCGTTCAAGTGGCCTTGCTATCTGGGACTGGATGTCGCCCGCCGCGATGAATTGATCGCCGCGCGCCTCGCCGATGTCGCCGATATTGGCCGCGAGATCGGCGCTGACAGCATCCACTATCTCAGCCTGGATGGCCTCGTCAAAGCGATTGATCTGCCGGGTGATTCGTTCTGCGTCGGCTGCTTCACGGGAACCTATCCCATGCCGGTGCAGATGGACCTGGCTGACAAGCTGGCGCTGGAACCAACGCGGGTTCGCGCTGACGCCGAGCAGCCGCTCGCGGGCGCCAGTCTCTAGGCCCACACCTGGCGCGCCATTGACCTGAATCCATCTGTATCCATCTGTATCCCTCTGAAGAAGCTGAAGAAGCCGAAAGGATCACTGCGCAGATGTCGAGTCCGCGCGAGATGCTCGCCCGCCTGATCGAGATACCAGGGGTGCGCGCCGCCGTGCTGGTGGGGCGCGAGGGCCTGCTGATCGAGTCAGCCGGGCGGGTTGATGAACGCCTGCGCGAGGCATTGGGAGCGCTGGGGGCCAGCGCGCTCAGCGTCACCGAGGCGCTGGGCGCGGAGCTGGGCGCCGGGCCGACAGTCGCAACGCTGCTCGAATACGACGACGCGCTGGTCTCGGTGGACCCATTGGGCGAGTTTGCCACCGTCGTGACACTCGCCGAAAACGCCGCCAGTCTGGGGCGCGTCCGCCACACGCTGCGCGCGAGCCAGGCGGAACTCTTGCGCCTGCTCGACATGCGCTAAGCAATGCGCAGTGGCGCTGATTGACGTTGGAGGAGACATGACACAGCCTGCCCGCGCCTATGCGGATGCTGGCGTGAACCTGGATGCGGCTGACCGGGCCAAGCTACAGATGCGCGATGCCATTCGCACGACCCACGGGCCGCAGGTGCTTGGCGGCATGGGCGGCTTCGGTGGCCTCTTCGCCATTGGCGAGCTGGGCCTGCGCGAGCCGGTGCTCGTCTCCTCGATTGATGGCGTCGGCACGAAGCTCAAGATCGCTTTCACGCTCAATCGGCACGAATCGGTTGGCAAGGACCTCGTCGCGCACTGCGTCAACGATATTCTCGTCTGCGGCGCGCGCCCGCTCTTCTTCCTCGACTACCTCGCCCTTGGCGCGATGGATGGCGACCAGGCGGTAGCCGTCGTGCGGGGCGTGGCGGAGGGCTGCCGCGAGGCGGGCTGTGCGCTGATCGGCGGCGAGACCGCTGCGATGCCCGGCTTCTATGCGCCGGGTGAATATGATCTGGCGGGGGCCATCGTCGGCGTGGTCGAGCGCGAGCGCATCATCACCGGGCAGGGCATCCGCGCAGGCGACATCGCCATTGGCTTTCCGTCGCTGGGGCTGCATACCAACGGCTTCGCGCTAGCCCGCCACGCCCTTGCCAATGACGATCTCGCCGCGACGCCGCCAGAGCTTGGGCGCTCACTCGGCGATGAACTCTTGCAGCCGCATCGCTGCTACCTCGGCGCCATCTGGCCGCTGCTGGAGCAGGGTCTCGTCGCGGGCATGGCGCATATCACAGGCGGCGGCCTGATAGATAACGCGCCGCGCGTGCTGCCCGATGGCCTGGGCGCGGACTTCGACGCGACCGCCTGGGATGTCTTGCCCATCTTCCGGTTGATTCAACAGCGCGGCGCGATCAGTTGGGATGAGATGGCGCGGGTCTTCAACCTCGGTATTGGCTTCGTCGCGTTCGTCCATCCAGCGGATGTGGAGCGTGTGCTGGCGCTGGCAGGCTCAGAGGGCGCGCGCGCGATTGGCGTGGTGCGCACATGGAACGGCGACAAGACGCCACGTGTGCGGGTGGAGGGCCTGGCATGACGACCACGCCGCCCGCGCCGAACCACCTGCCAGAGCAGCGACCGGGCATCGGCGTGCTGGTCTCTGGCAGAGGAAGCAATCTCCAGGCGATTCTGCGTGCCATCGAGCGTGGCGAGCTTGCCGCGCGGGTGGCGCTGGTGATCTCCAGCCGCCGCGATGCGCCCGCGCTGGAGATTGCAGCGGCCCACGGTGTTGGCGCCTGCGTGATCGTCCCAAAGGCGTATCCATCGCGCGCAGAGGCGGGCGCGGCCATCGTCGCGGCGCTACGGGCGGCGGATGCGCGCGTGGTGGCGCTTGCGGGCTACAAGCCGATTCTCGACGCAAGCGTGACACAGGCCTATCCCAATGCGATCCTCAACGTTCACCCGTCGCTGCTGCCCGCCTTCGCTGGCGGCATGGCGCCACGTCCGCAGGCCGAGGCGCTGGCGGCTGGGGTGAAGGTGACGGGCTGCACGGTGCATTTCGTCACGGAGGAGGTGGACGCTGGCCCCATCATCGCGCAGGCGGCCGTTCCCGTGTTGGACGACGATAGCGTCGAGTCGCTCTCGGCCCGCATCCTGGCGGAGGAGCATCGCCTGCTGCCCTATGCCATCGGCCTGGCGCTCTCCGGGCGCCTCAGCCTCGTAGGCCAGCGCGTCGTCATGCGGTAACGCGCGCTGCCCCAGGCGTGCCCCAGGCGTGCGCCAACAAGGCGGCGCACGCGCGGCGCACGCAGCAGCCCCCTTCTCCATCAGTGGAGAAGGGGGCTGCTGTGCGGATCGGGCGCGTGCGCTATGCGCTACGATTCCTGCTCCTGCTCCTGTCCTTGCTCACGCTCCGGCCCTTGCTCGCGCTCCTGCTCACGCTCCTGCGCGGCGAAGTCGCGTGGCTTCGGGCGGCTCGTGGTGGGCCGACCAGTCGTGCGCGGTGTTCGCCGATGCTGGGCGCCATCGTCGCGTTCGTAGCGTTCGCGCTTGGGAGCGCGCTCGAAGGTGTGATGACGCTCCCATCCCGTCTGCCCGGTCTCCTCACGCTGCCACTCCGGCGCCTGGGTTCCACGCCGTGGACCACGGTCGCCACGGTCGCCGCCGAAGTCACGCCGGGGCGGGCGGTCGCCAAAGTCGCGGCGCGGGCCACGGTCGCCACCAAAGTCGCGACGCGGCGGACGGTCATCGAAACTGCGACGCGGCGGACGATCATCATAGTCGCGGCGCGGCGGGCGGTCGTTGAAGTCACGACGCGGCGGACGATCCTCGAAGTCGCGACGCGGTGGACGGTCGGCGCCAAAGTCGCGCCGTGGCCCACGGTCACCACCGAAGTCGCGCCGCGGCGGGCGGTCGTCGTAGTCACGGCGTGGCGGGCGATCCTCATAATCACGACGCGGCGGGCGGTCGTCGAAGCTGCGCCGGGGCGGACGATCATCATAGTCACGCCGTGGTGGACGATCATCGTAGTCACGACGCGGTGGGCGATCATCATACTCGCGGCGTGGTGGGCGGTCGCCAAAGTCGCGGCGCGGGCCACGATCATCATAGTCGCGGCGCGGCGGGCGATCATCGTAGTCACGCCGTGGGCCACGGTCGGCGCCGAAGTCGCGGCGTGGTGGCCGGTCATCGTAGTCGCGCCGGGGCGGGCGGTCGTTGAAGTCACGCCGGGGTGGGCGGTCGCCAAAGTCGCGGCGCGGCGGACGCTCGGCGCGCTCGCCAGCGTCGCCAAAGACGACGGTATCGCGCTGCTGGCGCTCTTCCGCCTCGTTGACATGAATCGTTCGCCCGGCCATCATCGTCCCGTCGAGCGAGAGAACTGCGCGTTTGACGGCTTCGTCGTCGGCCATCTGCACGAAGCCGAACCCTTTACTCTGACCTGACGCGCGGTCACGTACCACGCTCGCCTCAGCCACTTCACCATACACACTGAAAAGCTCCGCGAGTTGCTCATCACTGGCGGAGTAGGGGAGATTCCCCACGTACACGCGAATAGCCACACAGGCTCCTTGACCATACTTCGGCGCAGCATCGTCTCCGGCCCATGCCGGCAAGACTCGCGCCATCTCTTCTCGTCCGTTCGAGTCGGACCTCTTTGGACCTCTTGGACCTCTTGGACCTCACAGCAACGCTTGGCGTCTCTCGCATGATGCGCCCGGATTCACACACACTCAGGCTCTTGGGCGCGTTTCCATCCAGCGGACCAACACACTCCATACACAGGGGCGCTTGCCATAACAGCCATCACGGCCATCACAACTGTAGCACATTGGGTCGCGGACGGCGCAAGCGGGGTACGGCGTTCGCGTATAATAACGGAGGTTGCGCACGCGCCAGATGGTCGCGCGGGAACAGGGCGCGATCCTGTCGCGCATGTACGCGAGGAGAACACACCGTGGCCGATTATACCGCGCTGGATGACGCACTTGCGCCTGCCATCGCGTTCATGCATCTGGATGCACACTACACAGACTATTCAACGGCGCGCGTGGTCATTACCCCGGTACCATTTGATGGCACGACCTGCTATCGCCCCGGCGCCCGCGAAGGCTCACAGGCGATCATCGCGGCCTCGCGCAACCTCGAACTCTACGATGCGGAGCTGCGTCGCTCGCCCTACACCGTCGGCATCCACACGCTGCGCCCCGTCGAGATCATCAATGGCGACGCGGAGGCGATGGTCAACCGCATCGAGCAGGTCACCGGCCATCTGCTCGATGCGGGCAAGTTCGTCGTGACGCTGGGCGGCGATCACCTCACCTCGATTGGCGTCATCCGCGCCTTCGCGCAGCGTCACGCTGGGATGAGCGTCTTGCAACTCGACGCGCACGCCGACCTGCGCGACGAATATGAGGGCGCGCGCTACAGCGCTGCGACGATCATGCGGCGCACGCTGGAAGTCTGCCCGCGCACCGCGCAGGTTGGCATCCGCAGCCTGAGCGAGCCAGAGGCGCGGCTGGTGGAGGAGCGCAAGCTGCCGCTCTGGCTGGCCAGCGACATCCATGCGCAGAACATGCGTGGCCGCCGCGAATGGATCGAGGAGGTCGTCGGCGCGCTCAGCGACGAGGTCTACGTCACCTTCGATATTGACGCCTTCGACCCGTCGCTGGTCCCTGGCACAGGGACGCCTGAGCCAGGCGGGCTGGGTTGGTATGACGCAATAGGCCTGCTGAGCGCGGTGGCGCAGCGCAAGCGCATCATCGGCTGCGATGTCGTCGAACTCTCACCGCTGCTCGACGATCATGTTAGCCCGGTGGTCGCCGCCAAGCTGGTCTATAAGCTGATCGGCCTCGCGTTGCCAGCGTAAATACAGCCAAACGAAAACGCCTGCCGGAATGGCAGGCGTCTCTGAAAAAGGCTCGGGTAGCGCATACGGGATGCGATTCGCAGCGTCCACCGTCGTCTGTGGGTGTGCGCCGAGGCTGGAAAAGTCGAACTTCGGCGCATTACCCCGTCCGCTGGTGTCCACCGATGTCTGCGCGGGTTGATGTCAGGGTTGATGTCAACGCTTACGATCTTCGCACGCATCTTCGCTACCTGTCTCACCGCCCTTGCCGTGCCTGAGTATGCCTCGGCGCGCTTTCTCTCCTCACGATACCACAGGCGATCAGAAGATGATCAAACACGTCAGTGTCATCGAGTTTCTCCTGCCCGATCATCACTATTCAGGACTATTCGAGATCGGTTCCCGCGACGAGGCGCATGAATGCTTCGCCGGAGAGGTACTCGATGCCCTCATGACGATAATGGCCGTCCGCCTCTTGCGGCGGAAAGTCGTGTGTGTTCTCGGAGACGACATACTGTGCCTGGGAGACCTTGGCCGCCGCCCAGACGGGATGATCCCAGCGATCTGTGAGCGCCTCCCAGGCTGGCGGGTAAGGTGGCAAGGTCTCGACTAACTGAAAGGTGGTGAGCAGGAGTTCCATCATCGTATGTGCTGCTACACTGCACCGCCGCTCGTTGGCCCGCGTGAGATCAGGCGGTGTGGTGCGCTCGATCCAGCGCCAGGTCAAGACGCGATTGAGTTCGGCGATGATCCAGGGCGACCAGTAGCCGACGAACAGACCTGCCTGGGCGGCGACCTGTAACTCGCGCCGTAGATGGGGCGGCACCAGGGCGCTGGTATCGAGGACGGCGCGGATCACAAGCGCACTCGCTTGGGTCTGGCTTACCACCTCTGACGCAGGTGAACTCGCCAACGGCGCCGCTCCACTGGTCTGCTGCTCGTGATCGTTTCGCTCACCGTTTGGCATGGGGGGCAGGTTCCTCTTCCTGTGGGCGCGACTGAGCAGGCTCGGTTCGCCAGGGCAGACGACCTGGACGTGTCGCTTCGAGATCCTGCATCTCCTCAGCCGTCATTCCCCCCTCTGGCCCCAGTTCGTCGAGGGTATCATGCGCCGCCTCCGAGGCGCGTAGGCCACGCATCACCGGACTCTCCCGTAGCCGCTCCACCTCGGCGAGCGGCAACATCATCCGGTTGCCGACGCGCTGGTAGGGAATCGCATTGCGGATCACCAGACCCTTGAGCGTGTTGATGGAGCGGATGCCCAGCAACCGCGCCGCTTCGCGGGTCGTCAGCAACTGATTCTCTTCGAGCGATTGCAAGGTTTGTTGGGTCGTCTGGATGACCCCATCGACGTCGCCCTCTTGCGCCTGATGCAAGATCGCCTCAAGTGCATTGCGCATGGTTGGAACGCTCTGTATGCCCATATCCCCTCTCCTGGTTGCTCAAAGTCACTTTCCTGCTCCGGTCACATGGAATTGTACGTCTTAATGTCATAAATGTCAATAGTGTCAAATGTATCCAAAGGATTCTGTGGCTTCATATTGTCGCTGGGGCAAACGGAAGAACAATAGCCATCGCAACGCTCACCGATCCAACACCCTTCAATGTGTATGAGGCGGGCGGCAGCAATTCACGTTTATTCGACCTCCGCCGGTGTATCCCATGCTTCCCATAACGTAGATTCGGTTGTCTGCTCTATGGGTTTGGCGTCTGAGGACAACAGCAGGGAGAATACTTCACGAATTGGTTCAGACTCGGAGATAAAATCCCGTGCAACGGCCATGATGTAAAACTTTGTAGCACGTCCACCCATGTCAGGGTTGATGTCAAATCGCCAAAATGACCTCGAAATCGCTGCGAATTGTATCTTTGGATAGCTGCTACAAAGCCCCTTGAAATCACGGCAAATGGGCAAAAGAACATCCCCAACCGCTGGGGTTGGGGGCTCTACAGGTAGCGCATACGGGATTCGAACCCGTGATCTCCGCCTTGAGAGGGCGATGTCCTAGGCCGCTAGACGAATGCGCCAGGTCGCGGCGCGTTTTCACGCCCGCGAAGGGTATTTTACGCGATACGCCGCCTCGCCGTCAAGCCTCTTGCCCGCCTATTTCCGCCTGCTCGCGCGTGAGCGTCAGGCGCGCTTGAGGCTGGCGGGATCGAAGGCCGGGTCGGCCAGCTCCACGCGGTCGGCGGGTGGCGCCGCCCCGATCTCGATCAGCTCGCGCCAGGTGTCCATCTGGGCGTTGTCGTTGACCATCATCGTTGCGCGGATCGCGCCATCACGCAGAAAGATGGCGGTGAAGGCGTCCTGCGCCATGTCGCCACGAATGATGACCTCGGCGTCGGGCGAGGGATAGCCCAGCATGTTGATCGAGAGGTCGAACTGGTCGGAGAAGAAGTACGGGACGTGGCGATAGGCCTCGTCGCCACCAGTCATGTTGACCGCCACCGTCTGGCCACTGGCGATGGCGTTGTCCCAGTGCTCGAAATGGAAGCGGCCCATCACCGGATCGAGATAGGCGGCGACATCGCCCGCCGCAAAGACATCGTCGGCGGAGGCGCGCAGGTGATCGTCCACCATCACGCCGTGGCGCGGGTCCACGTTCAGGCCAGCCTCGGTCGCCAGATCGGTGTTGAGCTGGATGCCGACGCCCACCACCACCACATCGGCGGGCAGTGTCAGGGGCGAGGCGCCTGTCTCGTGCTGGGCGATGCGCACCGCGCCCACGCGCCCATCTGCGCCCGCGATGAACTCTACCGCCGATTGGCCCAGATAGAACGTCGCGCCGCGCGAGGTGTATTCGTTCTCCAGATAGCCAGAAAGCTGCGGCGTCAGCATGCCTGGCCAGACACGCTCGACCGGGTCCACGATGCTGACATGCGCGCCCTTGAAGAGCGCGTTGGCGGCGCATTCCAGCCCGATGAAGCCGGAGCCGATGACGA
>JAICSR010000563.1 GCA_025936795.1 Ktedonobacterales bacterium
ACCCGCCGCCGCGCCGACGACCTGCGCGCCGAGCAGAACCGTCTCTCGAAGGCGATTCGCGACGCGGGCGCCGACAAGCAGGCGCGCGAGAGCGCCATCGCCCAGGGCCGCGCCGTCTCGGCGGAGCTGAAGCAGTTGGAGCCAGACGAGCGCGATCTGGAGACCAAGCTGCGCGAGCTGCTGCTGCTGACGCCCAACATTCCGGATGCCAGCGTGCCAGAGGGCCAGAGCGAAGACGACAATGTCGAGATCAAGCGGGTGGGCGAGCCGCGCCACTTCGACTTTGAGCCGGCGGACCATGTCACGCTGCTGACCAATCTCGGCATGCTCGATCTGGAGCGCGCGGCGAAGGTTGGCGGCTCGCGCAGTTACATCCTCAAGGGCGAGGCGGTCTTTCTGGAGCTGGCGCTGATGCAGTTCGCGCTGCATCACGTCGCGCGCAAGGGTTTCCTGCCGCTGGATGTGCCTGCAATGGCGCGTGAATTCTGCTTCATCGGCAATAGCCAGTTCCCGCGCGGACGCGAGCAGACCTATGCGCTGCCCGAAGACGATGTGTTCCTGGTCGGCACCGCTGAGGTCTCGATCACGGGGATGCACAGCGGCGAGATTCTGCGCGAGCAAGACCTGCCGATCAAATATGTTGGCTACTCGCCGTGCTACCGCCGCGAGGCGGGCACGTATGGCAAGGACACCAAGGGCATCATGCGCGTCCACCAGTTCTACAAGGTGGAGCAGTATATCATCTGCCGCGCCGACCATGCCGAGTCGGTGCGCTGGCACGAGGAGCTGCTGCGCATCGCGGAGGAGATCGTCGTGGCGCTGGAGCTGCCCTATCGCGTGCTGAATCTCTGCGTGGCCGATCTGGGCGACGCCAAGGTGAAGGGCTACGACATCGAATGCTGGGTGCCATCGGAGGGACGGTACCGCGAGACGCACTCAGATTCGTACTTCCACGACTACCAGGCGCGCCGCGCCGACATCCGCTATCGTGGCGAGGATGGCGTCGTGCGCTACGCCCACACGCTCAACAACACGGCGCTGGCCTCGACGCGCGCCATCATCGCGCTGGTGGAGAATCATCAGCAGGCCGACGGACGCATCCGCATCCCAGCGGCGCTGCGCCCGTGGCTCGGCGGCCAGGAGTATCTGGGCAAAGCCTGGCGGTAGCGCGACCTCACCCCCTGGCCCCCTCTCCCGCAAGGCGAGGGGGAATCTGGTCACTCCCCTCTCCCGCCGCAGCGGGGGAGGGGTTGGGGAGGGGGCGCTGGCTGCTAGTGCGTGTCGTAGTAGTAGAGGTTGTAGACGCGCATGATGCTGATGAGCGACGAGCCAGGATCACCATGATTGGTGTAGTGGCCCCAGTCCCATGGCGACTGACCCAGCGCCCGCGCGGCGGCGTCGGCGCCACCACTGTGCGCAGCCTGTGCGACGCGCGTGTAGTAGCCCAGATGCGCGACATGGGTATATTCGGCGAGACCCTGCGCAGGTGAATTGGCGTAGGCGAACGCCGCAGGTGAGCCGGGCTTGTTGATGCCGCCGATGGTTGGCTGGCCGGGCATCGCGCCGCAATTGCCCCAGTTGAAGCCAGTGTAGGTCTGCGTGCGCCAGCCAGTTTCGAGGCCCCACTGCGCCAGAATCACGCTGACGGGCCAGCTGGTCTGCTTGCTCGCCTGGCGCGCATAGGGCAGCGTGTAGTTGATGAACGACTTGACATTGGCGGGCGCGCTATACGTCGGCGGGTGCGCGGCGGGCGCGGGCGCGGGCTGGTTCGAGCTTGCCAGCGGCATCAGCGGAATGCACATGTTCTGATCGATATAGATCAGGTTGATGTTCTGGATGTGGTTGGACGACGCAAGCTGTTTGACCGAGACGCCGTAGCGATGACTGATCTTCGAGAGGGTGTCGCCCGACTTGACACGATACCACTTGCAGCCTGCGGCGGCGCTCGCCGTCATGATCTGCGGGGCAAAGCCGAAGAGCAACGCGGCCACGATGGCCAGGTTGGTCAGCAACCAGATCGGCGGCAG
>JAICSR010000030.1 GCA_025936795.1 Ktedonobacterales bacterium
ACCACGTCGTAGCCTTGCAGCCACTGCTCGACCAGCGCCGGGATCAGCTCGGGCGGGTCCTGGATGTCGCCGTCCAGCCCGACCACACAATCGCCTGAGGCGTAGGCGTAGCCGGCGGTATAGGCGCCCTGCGAGCCGAAGTTGCGCGAGAGCGTGAGGACGGAGACCTTCGCGTCGCGCGCGGCGAGCTCCTCGAAGAGTTCTGGCGAGCCATCGTAGCTGCCATTGTTGACGAAGATGATCTCGTAGGTCGGCGTGACGCGGCTGAGCGCCGCCGTCAGCCGCTCATACATTGGCCAGATGTTGCCCTGCTCGTTGTAGCAGGGAATCACGACCGAGATGTAAGGCGGGCGGCCCAACGTGCGCGGACGCAGACGCAGCTTGGGCGTCGCGCTCGTCAGCGCCTGCGCTGAGGCCAGCGACGAAGGCTGAGGCGGGGTCACCGCGCGGACACGCTGCGTAGCAGGCAATGTGTCTAGCATGGCCGCAGCCGTGGCAGTGGACGCCACGCCGCCACGGCTCTGCACGACCGGGCGTGTCAGCGCAGCGCTGTACGGCGCGCCAGCGGTCGCAAATGCGGGAGCCATCGCTGGCTGCTCATCAGGCTGCGCCAGGCCAAATCCTGGCTGAAAGATCTGATGGCGTTGTGCGGCTCGCTCGGCCTCCGGCCACACAAAGAACACCACACTCAGCACGAGCGCGATGCAGTTGATCAGCCCGCCCTGCCATCCGTCCAAATGGAATGTAAGTGTCTGCTGCAGGGCAGATGGCCAGTTCGGCGTGTAAGCGTCACACTTGCAGCCGAAGATTGTCCAACCGAAGTTGGCCATGTACACCAGCGACGTCACGGCATAGATCAGCCAATAGCGCCGGTTGTAGAGCGCCGCCAGGAAGAACAGACCCAGCGCGGGAAACAGGTAGCGTTCAAACTGCAAGGTGCCGACGACAAAGAACGCCAGCGCCACGATCGCTGCACCCGCCCACAGCCGTCCCTCGCTGCCATCGCGCCAGATGCCCATCACCACAATGAGTAGAATGAACGCGAAAAGCAGCCCACCAACTACAGTGATAGAGAGGGGACCCATGTAGGGAGCCGAAGCGTTCTGGCTCTCTATCCCAAGCACAAACCAGAGATTCCAACCAGAATGGGACGCGACCGGAGCCTCATTTGCGGCGACAATGGCAAAATTGTGCTTGAGATACAGCGCCTCGAAGTTGGGGGGCAACAGATAGGGCAGCCAGATAACGATCGTGGTTGCGAGAAATGCAATTGCTCCGCGTGTCGCGTTTTTGACGCCGCTCCAGCGCACCAGGTAGATCAGCGCCAGCGGCACAAAGACAATCGGCTGCGGCTTGAACGAAACCGCACATGCGAACACGACACCGCACCAGATATCCTGTTTGCGCGCCGCCATCAGCAACCCCAGCGCGACCAACAGAAGCGCAATACCATCAGTCTGGCCCCAGACGGCGACCGTAATTAGGATGCCTGGCGAGAGCGCGTAGGTTGCGCCAAGCAACCAGGCCAACCAGCGGGGCATGAGACGGGTCGCTTTGACGTACATGATGGAGAGCAGCGCCAGATCGGCCAGGATACCTGGCATCTTGAGGACAAGTTTGAGCATGTGCGCGCTAAGCACATCATGCGAGAGCGGAATGCCAAAGAGCGCGCCCAGTGTAAAATAGATCTTCTCGACAGCGCCAAATAGATAGATTGCCACCGGTGGATAATCTGGAACCAGCGTCCAATTTGGATTCGCCCCGCCTACAGAGTAGATTGTCAGTGGATGCGCATCAAACAATTGTCCCCAATAACCATACGCGAGCAAGTCTGCGGAGATTATGAGACGCGGTGCAATGATGACCCGCACCACAAACCCCAGCGCGAGCAACGCGAGACATGTGACACCATCCAGGCTACGCAGCCAATTGAAGAACCGCCCTGCTCGATCACTCATGCTATTGCTATCCTCGTGTGCTATCCTCGTGTGCTATCCTCGTGGCACATCCACTGCATGCTTGCCGGAGAGCGCAAGATGCTCAGGCGTGCCCGTCCCATCATATACAACGCACAATGTCGCTGCTCTGTCGGTCCCCAAGCCGGGTAAACCACCGCCGATGTTTGCATACTCGGCAGCGAAAGGGCGCAGCGCAACCTCCTGTCCAGCAGGACTTTCGGTCATTTTTTTGATAGTGGATATCACGTGCGCGGTTTTGACATTCTAGCGGTGATCTACTGGATGGATTACCCTTTTGGCCTATCAGCTTCCCCAACTGGCTGGGTATGAGCGTCACTAAAACAGGTGAAGCCGCTACCGAGAAGAGGTACCGCGCTCATATTACGAACTACGAAATCGAGGTGTGGCGTGAGGAACCGCTCGTCACCTACTGCCTTCTTTCATGCTGTTATGCCTGGGAACACCGTGCAGACCCAGCGCGTTGGAGCTGTGTGTCATGCGAGAGGACGTTAGGTGTGCTCTACGAGTATAAGACGGTCGAGGTGCTATCGCCACGGGCGCCGCAGACCATGCCCTCCAGTGGAGTAGCGCCCTACTACCTCCAAAGCGCGTGGCGCCACGCTGAGCCGCAGAAACATGTACTGGAGGAAGTGATGCGCCAGGCGGTCGCGGAAGGCTGGGAGTTCTGCCAGATCGAGAAGATCGGTGTGAAACAGCACACCGCATACCCGTATTGCCTGAGCGATGACGAGGCAAGCGACATCGCTTACACGCTGTCATTTCGGCGAGCCAAGCAGAGCTACAGATGACTGAGCAAAGGGTCGGCAAGGGATCGGCAAGGGATCGGCAAGGGGTCAGCTGGGATGCGACGTGAGCGTATATGCTTCATCAGACCCACCTGGCTGCCAGAGTAGTGGTACGCTCAGGAACGAAGCGCATGGAACCCCGTACACCAGGCCTGTAAGCCAGGAACGCTGACCTTCGGCGCGAGGTCACGACCATTACTGCGGAACTGGCGGTGACGCTCGGACGCTTGCAGCGATTGATGCGACGAGTTCAGGCGAGCGAGTTGTCAGCGTCGAGTGACGTAGCGATCTCCGGGGAGCCGTAGTACGGCGCCATGAACTGGGGCTGGGCGAAGGAAGTATGACCTGTCGGCATACGGATATGTTGGAGAATGGACACCATGACAGATGATTCGGGCATAGATCCACGCTTAGATTCGCGCTTAGAGGATGTAGTCTCGGAGCTTTCAAGTATTCTGGGATGGGAGCGAGAGCAGGTAGCGCGTGAGGTGGCGGCAGAGTCCGTACACCCTGGGAGCCATGTGCGCGATGCCTGGAACGAGGCGATTCCAACTCAGCCAGCCGATGTAGAGTCTTTCTATTCGACGACCGATGCGTATATTCTGGACCTGATGGTCGAGAGCGAACGCGATGTGCGACGCCAATGGCGCCAGGCCGTCGTGGACACACTGGAGACCTGGTGGGGTGGCGCTGCGGGAGCAACCGTCCTGGACTACGGTGGCGGCGTCGGCACAGATACCCTGTGGTTTGCGCGCAACTGCCGCTCCGCCTTCTACTACGATCTCCCAGGTCACACCAGCGATTTCGCCACCGAGCGGTTCAACCGCCGAGGCGCGAACGTCACGAGAGTCGTCAATACGAACGACTATTCAGCGCACTTTGACGCGCTGGTCTCGTTCGAGGTCCTCGAACACCTGCTTGACCCAATCGCGCACCTTGACACGATGGTGCGTCTGACGAAGTCTGGTGGGATGCTCTTTCTGACTGAGTCGTTTGATCTGGTGACTGAAGACTACCCATCACATATTCCTGCCAACCGTATCTACGCTGGGCAGCTCGACGACCTGATGAGGGCGCGTGGCTGTCATCCAGTCACGCTACTGGAAGGACGCATCCACGCCTACATCAAGGGTCCGTCTGTCACGGCAGCCGTCCCTGTCTATAATGCCTATGACCACGTCTGTCGCCTGCTGGAGAGTATCCGCGCCACCACGCCGGGATACCCGATCTCATGGTTGTTTGTGAACGATGCCTCGCCCGACCCCCGTATCTCCGAACTGCTCCGAAGCTTCGCTGCAACGTTCGCTGGCTCCTGTCGTGTCATTGACCGGGCCGAAAACCGGGGCTTCCCGCTGACTGCAAACGAGGCAATGGAGGCAGCGGGAACCGATGATGTCATCCTGCTGAACAGTGACACCATTGTCTATGATGGGTGGGCGCGAAAGCTCGTGCAAGCTGCCTATTCAAGCCCTCGTATCGGGACCGTGACACCGCTCAGCAACAATGCATCTGCCTATTCTGTCTTCAAGCGAGTCGCCGTGAAGAACACGCTCAACCAACTGCTGGGCGCGGCGAATCCACCCCTGGTTGATATCCCCGTTGGGGTCGGGTTTTGCTTGTATATCAAGCGGGAGATGCTTGACCGCGTGGGTTACTTCGACCCGATCTTTGGCAAGGGCTACGGTGAGGAAACAGACCTATGCCTGCGCGCAGGTGAGGCCGGCTATCGTCATGTGCTTGCGCCGAGCGTCTTTGTCTATCATGCAGGCAGCGCCTCCATGCTAGAAGCGAACGTGATTCGGAAGGGCGAATCCACCATTCGAGCGCACGAGCGCACGATAGCGCAACGCTATCCTATGTTCGGGCCGTCAGTACACAAGCTCATCAGCGATGGGGTGATCGAGCGGCTTGGGGGAGACCTGGCCAGTCGCTACGTCACTCACGAGTCTAGTCGCCGACCTTCCATCGCCGTCGTCGTGCATGATGACATTTTCTCGCCGGTGATCGGTGGCACTACGGAACATCTGCGCGACATGGTGCGCGAGCTAGGGTCGGAGTTTGTCTTCTATTTCCTGACGCCAGATCCAGATGGCGATGACAACATCACTGTAACCGCCTGCGTGGACGGCGTTGGCGAAGCAGTCATAGCCGACGCTGTTGACTATCAGCAAGTCCTCGCCGAACTGAATCCGTCACTTATCCACATTCATCACCTGATGCAGTTCAGCGCCAGGTTTGTCGCAGCGTTGACCGCTTGGAGCGGCCCCAAATTCTACACTATCCATGACTACTTCGGCGTATGCGAGCAGTTCACCTTGCTCAACTACAAGCGTGACTTCTGCAACGTCCCTGGACCGGTGGAATGTGGGAAGTGCGCGCATGCCTTATGGGGAACCGGCTATGCGGAAGTCGCTGCACACCGCGCGATCTATCAGCGGCTGGTAGATTCCTGTACGAAGGTACTGGCGCCCTCTGCGACTGCGCTCGCAATCTTCCGAAAGGCGATCACCATTCCAGACTGCAAGGCCCAGGTGATACCACATCCGATGGTGTTTCAGAAGTACCGCAACGCAGTAAGCGACCCATTCAGACACGACGCTATGCAGCTGTCGGTCGCTGAGGTGGCGGACGATGAGTACATAGAAGAAGCGAAGCGCGAAACAGCCCTTAAGAAGCCATCGCGAGCGCAGGATGCGCATGATGTGAAGCTAGAGGTTAAGGCAGGATCAGGGCGCGGATCGGCGAAGGCTGCTGCACGGCTAGCTGCAGCCCGCACGCTTTCTGCGCCTCTACCCATCCCATCCACCGTGACAGAGCAAAAGATCCGTGACGCGAAGTTGCGCGTCGGGATTATTGGATACAATGCCCCGCAAAAAGGAACCGCGCTGCTGCATGGACTGCTTACCGCGTGCGTCCATGATCCAATTCTCTTTGTATCGATTGGTGATATTGGCAAGACTGCCGCTGGTCTGCCCAATCTGATTGCTACCGGGCAGTATGAGCGCCAGGAGGTTGTTGGTATCATCCAGGCGCAGAAACTCGATGTGATGATTGTCGCGTCCCTCTGGCCTGAGACATTTTGTTACACGGTAAGCGAAGCCTGGATGGCAGGTGTGCCAGTGCTGACCGGCCCGATTGGCGCGCAGGCAGAGCGGGTGCGCGAGACTGGGGCAGGCATGACGCTTCCAGACTTCAAAGTGCAGACCTTCGCGCGAGCGTTACGTACTCTCACGAACGATCAAGCGCACCTGGGCGCGATGAAGCGGGCAACTGCACACGTCACCACAGACGATAGCTATGCGCCATATCGAGACACCTACATCGCCTCAGCAGGCGGCCACAGCGGCGGCATGACCCGCCTATTCACATCCGTGCGCCAGGAAGCCTCTGAGGCGGCGGACACGGCTGCGGATGTACCCATCATCAAGAAGCTTGTCCGCATCCGCAAGCGCCTATTCCCGGTGGGGAGTCTCCGCGAGCAGTTCTACTTTTGGCTGCACAATCGCCTTACGCGCTTGTACGCGGGCAATGTCGAACACTAACAGCGTACAGCCAGGCAAATGCGGCAACGTAGCGCGCCATCGCTCGCAGCAGTGACATCAACGACAGCGGGCGATTTGGGGCTTACAGGAGCAAGGACGCCTGCCCAGCCTCATGCGCGAGCGTCGAGTCGCATATCATTGGGGTGTGGCTGCCCCCTCCACTGGCCCCTCCCCTGCTGCGGCGGGAGCGGGGCTTTCCGGAGGCTCCCCTCGCCTGCTGGCGGTGGTTGGGGTGAGGTCTGATGCTCCGCCAACGACCACTCCGGATTCCGTATCACCCCTGCCAGGGCATTGACTGGCTGATGATGTACCCCAGAAGCACATCGGGCGTATGCCCATTACAGGTGGGGTCGGACCACACAAAGGACGTACTGTCGGCAGAGCAGCGATAGAGCGGTATGGTCATGTCGGTGGCTGACGGAGCGCTATCCACCCACCCTTCGAGGCCAACCAGACGTTGACCCTCACACGTCTCCTGCAAGGAGAGGAAATGGCTGTGTGTGGCGCCAGATAGGCACTGGTAGAGTGGTTGGGCGCCCACATGCGCATTGACATAGAGCAGGCCAAGCCAGCGCTCCTCGGTGTAGCCGCTCTGGCTATCCAGGAGCGTCGTGGTCGCCCACTGGTCGCCAGTCTGCTCGTTCGTGTACAGGATGAGGGGGCGCGTCGTTCCGACATCGTTGGCGAAGATGCTGAGATGATACTCATCCAGTATCTTCGCTTCGGCGCGCAGGTAGGACGGATCCCACACGAAACCACGCAGACAGGAATCGGGCGCGGCCTGGTAGTTCGCCACACAGACTTCGTCTAGCCTCTGGGGATAGAGGTAATTCTTGAAGCTACCCCACAGAGCAATGTTTGCGGCTATGAGCGCCGCGCAGCAGATCGCGAGGGCAAACATGTTGCCAATCTGCAGAATACGCGCCCACGGCGCCAATGCGCCCCACCGCGTTTTGACATATGACTCGTCGCGCGAGAGCGCAGTCACGCTTTGAATGTTGATTGCTGCCAGCGCAAACACAGCGACCCACCACAGCGCCGAGAACACCTGATAGCGCGAGGTCAGAAAATCTCTGAACCCAAAGAGTTCGTAGCGGCCTACCGTCGTCACGCCATCTACCGCGAGCGCAAAGAGGGCAAGTCCAAACCAGGCGTCCAGGGAGGCGCCCTTGCCGCGTGCCCGCCAGTAGAACACGAGATTTGCGAGGACAAACGCGACGCTGAGGCCGGCGAATGCGAGCGATAGCTTCACGCTCAATCCGCCCAGAGGAGCGCCCAGGTAGCCCAATGCGAATCCCAGCATGCCGAGCGACAGATGGAAGGGTGTCTGGTGGGGGAAGCCGCGAAAGTATGTTACGAGTACAACAAGCGCAGTGGCGCTCCAGAGTGCCCCCTTGGCGCGTCCAGCCCGCCAGGCCGCAGGGAGGAACGCTATCCACGCCATCGTGCCGCCAACGCTCGACCAGGACGCGACAAAAGCCCCGACCAGCGCCAGCAGAAAGAGCGCCCAGTGTGCAGGTTGCCGTGCAAAGCTGAAGACACAGCACGCGACACCTAGCACCGTGCAAATGAAGGTGATCTGGAACGCCCAGAGCCAGTTCTCGTATTGACCGAGCGAGAACACGATCAGTGACACTGGCGCCACCAGGGCGACCATCCACGTGATCGAGTTCAGGCCGCGCCGCACTGCTGCAAGCAGTAACCCCGCTTCCAGGACGGCCAGCCCTAGATCAAAGGTCATCATGACCTGCTCATTCCAATGGCTCAGGTCAATGAGACCAAGCTCAAGCATGCGCGGGATAATAATGCGGTGCTCATTATGGAATGCCCAGAAGTCCGCGAATTGCAAGGTTCCTTGCTTGAAGTGAACCACCATGTCGACATTTTGCCACTCATCCCAGAAGGGAACTTGCGGCGTGCGCGTCCAAATGCCCCAGAGAATGAGGCAGAGCATAAGCACAGGTACAGCAAAGATAAGGAGTGCGGCCAGAGGCAGGTACGGCATGGCCGGCGCCGAGTGCGATGCAGGGGAAGATGGAGCAGGAGCGCTTCTCGCGGGTAACGTATCAAGCGTCTGATAGGGCGCCGGTATGACATCGCTCGGCGAATCTGACGGGTGAGCGGCGCTTATGGTTTGTGAGCCTTGGGCCGACAGGCGTGGAACGGTTTCAGTCATCGCCAGCGCCTCGACTCGCTGCACCGTTGGCGTCGCGCTGATGACGTTTTGCTGGCGGCGATAGTCGCCACGCGAGAGCAGTTGCTCCAGCCAGACATAGAGCACGATGAAGAGATAGCGGCTGCCCATCTCCTTGATCTTGAGCTTGGAGACGCCGGTCGCGCGGTTGTACCAGTTGATCGGCACGGTGGCATAGGTGTAGCCGCGCGTGATCGCCTTGAGCGGCAACTCGACTGTGATATTGAAGTGCGGCGAGAGGAACGGCTTGACCCCCTCGATCACCTCACGGCGATAGGCCTTGAAGGCGTTGGTCGTATCGTTGAAATGCAGCCGGAAGAGCGCATTGATGAACGCATTCGCCAGGCGATTGACCAGCAGCTTGTGGGCCGGGTAATCCACCACCCGACTGCCGCGCACGAAGCGCGAGCCAAACACACAATCGTAGCCCTCTTCGAGCTTGTGGTAGTAGGCGACCACATCGCGCGGATCGTCCGAGGCGTCGGCCATCACGATGCAGACCGCGTCGCCCCGGAAGCGCTCCAGCCCGGTCTGGATCGCGCGCCCAAACCCGCCCGCTTTGGGATTGTTGACGTAGCGCACGCCGGGCATCTCGCGCGCGAGGGCTTGCAACACCTGCTCGGTGCCATCCGTGCTGTGATCGTTGACGACCAGGATTTCGCAGGGGATGCCCGCCTCCATCAGTGCGCCATAGAGGCGCTCGACGGTGGGGCGCACGCCGTCCTCCTCATTGTGCGCCGGGATCACCACCGATAGGTTCATGCCCACGTCCTCCGCCTGTGTCTCACGCCGCATCCGGCCCGGTCAGCGTCATTGTGCCAGACCTCACCCCCTGGCCCCCTCTCCCACGGGGAGAGGGGGAAACGGAGCCTGCTCCCCTCTCCCCGTGGGAGAGGGGCTGGGGGTGAGGTCGCGCCTGGTCGAACAGCTTGAGTATGCGCCACAACGCACGCGCCGCGTCTGCTGGGGCGACCAACGGCCCATCGTCGCGCCGCCGCCAGATTGTCTACTGTGCCTCGCCGCCTACGCGCGCACGCTCGCCGTGGCGGTGACCTCAGCGGCCCAGCGCTCCACATTCTTCGTGTAGATATCGTTGAGCAGCGCATCCAGGTCGTACTGCTGCTTCCAGTCCGGGTAATGCGCCTGGAACTTGCGCGTGTCGCTGATGTACCAGATATGGTCGCCGATGCGGCTGGTGTCGGTGTACGTCCACGCGAGCGGCTTGCCCGCGATGCGCTCACACAGCGCGATGGCCTCGGTCATCGAGCAGTTGCTGAAGCGTGATCCACCCATGTTGTAGACCTCGCCCTCGCGTGGCTTCAGGAAGAACTGGTAGAACGCGCCCACCAGGTCGGCGCTGTGGATGTTGTCGCGCACCTGCTTGCCCTTGTAGCCATAGACGGTATAGGGCGTGCCCGTGCAGACGCACTTCATCAGGTAGGCCAGGAAACCGTGCAGCGCCGTGCCAGAGTGGTTCGGGCCGGTCAGGCAGCCGCCGCGGAAGATGGCGGTTCGCATGTGGAAGTAGCGCCCGTACTCCTGCGCGAGCAGATCCGCCGCCGCCTTCGAGGCGCCAAAGAGCGAGTGGATGGACTGGTCAATGCTCATCGTCTCGTCAATCCCCTCCTGGGCGAAGGGATGCGACGGGTCCACCTCCCAGCGCGTCTCCTGCTCGATCAGCGGCAGACGGTTGGGCGTATCGCCATAGACCTTGTTGGTGGAGGTGAAGATGAAGACGGCCTCCGGCGCGAAACGGCGCGTGGCCTCCAGCATATTCAGTGTGCCATTGGCGTTGACGGTGAAGTCGGTCAGCGGCTCGCGCGCGGCCCAGTCGTGCGAGGGCTGCGCCGCTGTATGCACGACCAGCTGCACGTCCTTGCCGTAGCGCTCGAAGAGCTGATCCACCACCGTGGCGTCGCGAATGTCAATGCTGGCGTGCGTATAGCTCGTCGGGAAGCGCTGTTCGAGCTGGCTGCGGTTCCAGTCGGTCGAGGCCTCCGCGCCAAAGAAGCGGCGGCGCATGTCATTATCGATGCCGACGACCTCGAAACCCTTGTCACAAAAGAACTGTACCGTCTCTGAGCCGATCAGGCCCGCTGAGCCAGTGACGATGACCACCGCCATGTTGATAGGTCCTCCACTTTCGGGTGTGCTCTGGGTTCGCCTGGGTTACGTTTGGGACAGAAGTGAACTGGATGGGCGCCGCTCAGGCCCAGATGTGCCGCACGGTCGCCTCCTCAGCGACGATCCACTCATAGATCGATTGCAGCGTCTGCTCCGGCGTGCGCTGCGGGCGCCAGCCGGTGATCGCTTCGATCCGGCTGCTATCGGTGATGTAGAGCGCCAGATCAGCGGGGCGATTCGCATCGACCGCCTGGACGGGAATCGTCTTGCCGGTAATCTGCTGGCAGAGTTGCGTCGTCTCCAGCAGTGAGAGGCTCGACGCGACGCCGCCGCCGACGTTGTACGTCTGGCCGTGCAGTTCGTCGAAGCGCGCAAGCTGCACGGTGAGCAGGTCGGCGAGGTCGTCAATATGCAGCAGATCGCGCACCTGCTTGCCACCGCCGCCCCAGCCGATGTAGCTGAGCTCGCGCTGGAAGTAGTGCATGGCGACCCACAGCGTGAAGACGCCCTGATCCACCTTACCCATCTGCCACGGCCCTGTCAGCACGCCGCAGCGGTTGATGATCGCGCGGACGCCGTACATCTCGCAGTATTCCTGGATCAGCAGCTCCGAGCAGAGCTTGGTCGCGCCGTACATCGAGCGCGCGCCCTCCAGTGGGAAACGCTCGCTGATGCCGCGCTCCGAGACGCCATAGATGCTCTGCTCCGCGTCGAGCGCAAAGCGCGTTGGTTCCTCATGCAACTTGAGCGCGTTGAGCGTGGCGATGGGATAGACGCGACTGGTGGAGAGGAAGACAACATCCGCGCCCGTGCGGCGCGCCAGGTCCATGCAGTTGATCGTGCCGATCAGGTTGGTGTTGAGCAGGTAGTCGGGCGCCTCGCCATAGCCCGCCAGCACCGATGGCTCGGCGGAACACTCAACGATCAGATCAATCTTGCGCGCGTCGAGGCGCAGGTCTTCGGCGTTGCGCACGTCGCCGTGCGTGAACTCAACCCCGCCCTGACGTAACCGCGGCAGTGTCGCCTCGGACCCGCGCCGCTTGAGGTTGTCCAGCGCGATGACCGTCGCATCGGCATGCTGGCGCTTCAGCCAGAGGGCGAGATTTGAGCCGACGAAGCCAGCCCCACCAGTCACGAGGATGTTGTGATATTGACGCATAACCTGTTTCTACTCTCGCTGCGCTCGTCGCGCCGTATCGCTGCGCGTATCGCTGTGCGTGCCACTGCTGTGATTCACGTCGGTAGTATACGGGCGCTTCAGGGTCCATCGCATGCAGTGTCGCCTATATGTCCTGTATGTCTCTCGTATGTCCTGGCCTCCTGCCACACCCGGCAGCGCGTATGGGCTGTCCACTAGTGTAACTACCGCGTAAATCGCGCAGTAACAGCGCCCCTACCCATATCGGCGCCGCAACCGAGCGCCCACGCTGCCGCTCGAATTCGCTACTCGCCTGCGACGCCAGCCTTACGCTAGCCACTGCGGCAGCGGCGCTTGACGCTCCTGAATGGCCCTCGCTATACTCAATCCGGACTAGCTGCGAGGGGTCAGCGCTACGCCCATCGGGGGTCTATTCCGTCGGCGCCAGACACATGCGAGGATGATTCTATGGAAGGGCTAGCGGGCGCAGTGATTGGCTCGTATCGCCTGATGCGCTATCTCGGCTCAGGCGGCTATGGCGAGGTCTTTCTGGCGCAGCAACCCGCGCACACAGGCAGTGGCGCTGCGAGCGCGTTTGGCGCGTCTGGCTCGCATGTCGCGCTGAAGGCGCTGCGCGCAGACGCCTCCGATAGCGCAATCAGTGCGCTCGTGCGCTCGGCGCAGGTCATCACCCAGCTGAGCCACCCCAACCTGATGCCAGTCTTCGCGGCGGGCATTGATGGCAGCGCCGCCTACGTCGCCATGCCCTATCTGCCGATGGGGTCCATTGAGACACTGCTGCACGCCCGCCCGGACACAGCGGACCAGCGTGGCGTCTCTGCTGCGCTCGTCGCGCCGATGGTGACGCAGATCAGCAGCGCGTTGAGCGCAGCGCATGCGACGGGCCTCGTCCACGGCGACCTGAAGCCCGGCAACATCTTCCTGCACGCGCAGCCAGGGCAGCCGCCGCTGACGCTGGTGAGCGACTTCGGGCAGGCAGCGCTCGTGCGCGCAGCGCTGGCGGGCGATTATCCCATCTCGATGAACGCGCAGCGCTCCCCGACAGAGCTGGCGTCGCAGCTTGCCGCGCCGGAGCAACTGACCGATGCGCCGATCCCCGCCAGCGATCAATACACGCTCGCGGCGATTGCCTGCCTGTTGCTTACCGGACGCTATCCACAGCGGCCCGACGAAACGACCTATGGCGCGAGTCGGCTCTCCGCCGCGTGCGCCGCGCTGCTGCCGCCGCCGACCGTTCCCGTGCTGCGTCAGGCGCTCGCCGCTGATCCCGCCCGCCGCTTCGCCGACATCACCACCTTCGCCAGTGCGCTCGACGCCGGACTGGCCGATGCGAAAGGCATCGCGCTGGCCCAGCCGCGCACGCGCAAAGTGGCGCCCGCGCCAATCGTGCTTGGCGCCCGCCGCGCGCCAGCAGCGCCAGTCGCGCCCACCGCGTCCACGGCGCCCAGTAGCGTGGAGATATCCTATACGCCGACGGGCATCGCGCTGGCCGACCGCGCGCTGGCGCGGGCGGAGGAGATCACGCACGGCAAGGCGGGCGTGCTGCAGCGCGCCTTCACGTATGTCTTCATCGGTGGCATCGCCGCCGTCATCAACCTGATCATGTTGTATCTGGTCTACAACGTCCTCGCGCTGCCCCTCGCCTCCAACCTGCACTGGCTGATCGGCTTCCTCGTCGCGGCGGAGGTCTCGACGATGGCCAACTTCGTGCTAAACGACCGCATCACCTTCAGCCATCTGCCCGGCCATGCGCGTTCGTGGGGGGCGCGCTGCCTGCGCTTCCACTCGACCTCAGCGGCTGGCACCATCGCGACGCTGGTGATGAGCTTTGCCTTCAAGACGTGGCTGGGCATGACCGCCCTCATCGCCGAGGCGGTGGCGATTCTGCTGGCGCTCGTGCTCAACTTCACGATGCACCACCTCTGGACCTATCGCCACCTCAAGGACGACGACGGCCACAGCGGCCAGCCACGCGAGGCGCTGGCGCTGGCAGCCCACGAGGCGCAGGGGCGCGCGGGCTAATCGCCGACGAGCGCTCGACGTCAATAAGCCCCGGCGGGTAAACCCGCGTCTAATGGCCTGCGGGCCGCAAAGGCCACCTGCGCGGCCTGGACCGCACTATGTTCCTAGCCTGCGGAGGCAGGCTTCGCGGCGACCCGCAGGTCGCCCATAGGCGCGGCTTCAGCCGCCAGCCGATACTACCTCACGCCGCGCTGAATGTAGCCGACGAGCGCCGTCAACACGTAGACATTCGGCGTCTTGCTGATCTGGGTGGCCGACCAGCGCAGGCGCTTGCCCTTGCGCGTGATGATTACTCGGCCATTCAGCAACGTGAGCTGGTTGAGGTCGCTCCAGGGCAGCGTCTCTTTGCCATTCGAGATGCCCGCCTGGCTGACAGTGAGCGCGCCAAACGGCAGCCGCGCGCCGCTGTGAAAGGCGGCGATGGCGCGGGGCAGCAGCGCATTGGCCGACATCCGCTGAATGGAGTCGCCCAGCTTGCCGACCTTGCCAAATGCGTCGGTAATGCGCAACTTCTCGCCATTCGTCAGCGTAACGTTGTAGGTATGCGATGTCCAGACGGGGATGCCGTAGTAGCGTGTCTGCACGACGCGCTGCGTCACGCTGGCGATGTCTTCCCAGCGGGCGCTGGTCGTTTTGCCCGCGCGCCCGATGACAAAGCCGCGCTCGAAGAGCTGAGCGCGCGCGCCACGCCAGACGAAGACCGTCACGAAGCAGGCGATTGCGCCAATGATGAAAATTGCGCTGGCGATGATGTCCGCGATGGCGCCCGATGAGTCGCCAGCGGCTGCGGACGGGGTAGTGGCGACAACTGCGAAGAAGGCGCCGATCAGCACTAGCGCCACACCAGCGACGCCGATGACGATGCGCCCGACACTGCCACGATACTCGCCAATGGGCGCGCCATACTGCATGGACTCGAATGAGGAAGTGGACGCGGTCATGCGCTCCGTTCTCCTTATCACATGAGGACCCGACGAGGCGCCGACAAGCTCCTTTTGAGGAAGCGCACGGCGCGGATTGCTGGATGTCGCATCTGCGGCGCGGCTATTGTAGCAAGCTCGCTAGAAAATGCAAGTGGCGAGATGTGCGCGTGACGGGAGCAGGCGCGACAGCCAGCAAACGCAACCATGAACTGTGAGCTATGCACGTTGCGCGCGGCGTCATGGCGGTGTACGTTTCGAGTAGTTGGCCAGCGATATGCTTTTCTGGCTGGCGGCGCCCGGAATCGTGAGGCGATTCCGCTGGAAAGGATGATCCGCGTATGTCGTACAGGCCTGGCCCACAGGATGACTGGGCCGACTGGGATGGGCCGACATCGCCGCTGACCAATCCCCCGCCAGCTCCAGCGCGACCAACACCGCCCGCGCGCCCCCGCCGCACGCAGCCGCTCGGCGTCTTCGGACAGGGAGCCGCGGCGCCAGGCGCCGCTGGCGTCGTGCGCCGCCCCAAGGCGCCCATCGCCACTGCCCGACCTCCCAAACGGCGCAGCGGTCGGCGCAGGCTGGTTCTGCTGACGCTGCTGATCGTCGTCCTCGTCGTCTGTGGCGCGCTCGGCGCCTTCGCCAATCGCGCGCTGGCGTTCGGGTCGGCCATCTCGCCGCAGACGCCGCTCAGCACCCAGATGGGCTACATGAGCGGTGTCGGGCGCGTCAACGTCGTCGTGCTGGGCTATGGTGGCGCGGGCCACGACGGCGCCTATTTGAGCGACAGCCTGATGGTGATGAGCCTCTCGCCGAGCGACCGCGCCACCACCATGATCTCCGTGCCGCGCGATCTGTGGGTGCAGATTCCGCCCAACTCCGGGCAATACAGCAAGCTCAACGGCGCCTTCGCGGATGGCTACGCCAACGGCTATGACGCGAGCGCGACGGGCCAGGGCCAGCTACCGCCAGGACAGATGGCGGGCGGCCTGGAGGCGGCGGCGAAGGTCAGCGACATCACCGGCATGACGATCCCCTACTTCCTGACGATCAACTTCCAGGGCTTCCGCGCGCTGGTGGACGCGCTCGGCGGGGTAGACATCAACGTGCCGACCGCGTTCACGGCGAACTATCCCATCAACGATGATCCACAGATCAACGCCGGATGGAAGGTAATTCACTTCAATACCGGGATGCAGCACATGAATGGCGAGCAGGCCATCGAATATGCGCGCGCGCGCTATGTGCTCTCCCCGGCCAGCGAGGGTACCGACTTTGCACGCTCGGCGCGCCAGCAATTGCTCATCCGCGCGATTGCGGGTCGGCTGCGCAGCCCATCGGCGTGGCCGGGCCTCTCGAATGCGATGAACGCACTGCAAAAGGCGATCTACACCAACCTCTCGCTGGCTGATCTCGCCGCCTTCACCCTCAAGCTGGACCTCAACAACGCCGCCCACGTCGGCATTAGCACGAGCAATGTGCTGGTCGGCGCCACCAGCGGCGATGGGCAGGCCATCCTGCTGCCCCAGAACGGCGACTGGGACGCGATCAAGCAGTACATCAGCAGCCACCTCAAGCAATGATGGCTGGCGCGGCGCCTGCGCTTGCCCGAACGCGGCGGTACAATAGCCCCAGGTGTGCGGATGGCGCGGAAGCCATGCCGCGTCTCGTATCGCCTCGCTCGTAACGCTGAGCGAGGCCAGAAGGGCTAGCAATCGCGATGAATCGTTCTCGCTCTGAGGAGTTGTTTGCGCGCGCGCGCCAGGTCATACCCGGCGGCGTGAATAGTCCTGTGCGCGCCTTCCGGGCGGTTGGCGGCCAGCCGGTCTTCATTGACCACGGCGCGGGCGCTTACCTCTACGATGTGGATGGTAATCAGTACATAGACTATGTTGGCTCGTGGGGGCCGCTGATCTTCGGCCATGCGCACCCGCAGGTGGTGGCGGCAGTGACGGCGGCGGCGCAGCGCGGCACGAGCTACGGCGCGCCGACCGAGGCCGAGACACGGCTGGCGGAGCTGGTGATCGAGGCCGTGCCAAGCATCGAGATGGTGCGCTTCGTCAACTCTGGCACTGAAGCGACGATGAGCGCGCTGCGAGTGGCGCGAGCCTACACCGGACGCCAGAAGATCATCAAATTCGCCGGCGGCTACCACGGCCATGCGGATATGCTGCTGGTGGCGGCTGGCTCAGGCGCGCTGACGCTGGGCGCGCCTGATAGCCCCGGCGTGCCACCCGGCGCAACAGCGCAGACGCTGGTGGTCGCCTATAACGATGTCGCGGCGGTGCGCGCGGCCTTCGTGCAGTATCCTGAGGACATCGCGGCGGTGATCGTAGAGCCGGTGGCGGGCAATATGGGCTGCGTGCCACCAGTTGCGGGCTTCTTGCAGGGGCTGCGCGACCTGACGAGCCAGTATGGCGCTGTGCTGCTCTTCGATGAGGTGATGACGGGCTTTCGCGTAGCGCATGGCGGCGCACAGGCGCTCTACGGCGTCACGCCAGACATGACCTGCCTCGGCAAGATCGTCGGCGGCGGGCTGCCAGCGGCGGCCTATGGCGGCAAGCGTGCGATCATGGAGCTGGTCTCGCCAGCGGGGCCGGTCTATCAGGCTGGCACGCTCTCTGGCAATCCGCTGGCGATGGCGGCGGGCGCGGCGCAACTGGAGTTGCTGAAGCAGCCGGGTGTCTATGAGCGGCTCGATGCGCTGACGGCGACACTGTGCGAGGGCATCGGCGCGGCGGCGCATGTGGCAGGCGTTGCGGTCTACCAGACGCGCGTCGGCTCGATGTTCACGACCTTCTTCACGGCTGAGCCAGTCGTAGACGAGGCGACGGCCAAGACGTCTGATACGCAGGCGTTTGCGGCCTTCTTCGGCGCGCTGCTCGACCAGGGCGTCTACATCGCGCCGTCGCAGTTCGAGGCGGGCTTTGTCTCGCTGGCCCACAGCGACGACGACATCGCACGGACGGTGGCGGCGGCGCAGGTAGCGATGCGTCAGGTGGCGGCGCGCCAGCAGGTGGGATAGATCGGGGAAATGCGCGCCCAACGCCCAGGAAGCGGTACGCATTGTGCGGGTTTGTGAGCATCATTTGACGCCGAACGCGCTGCGTGCGCGTGAGAGGGGAGCAAAGCGCATGGTCATCAATACCCGGAGCGAGCCATCTGGTGAAGTGGATGAACTCTCAGGCCGCAAGCTCGAAGTGTTCGAGCGCATCGAGGAGGAGTTCATCGCCAGCTTCATGTACGTGCAGGATGTTCACGGCCAGCGCCGCTTCACCTCGTTTCCTGTGGCGTCCACCGTGCGCTACCTGCACGCGCTCTACATCTGCGAGTTGAAAGACTTGCTGCTGAGCATCCTCAGAACCACCGGACGCTACGAGGGCGAGCGCTGCCTGCGCCTGTTGCGTGGCTGGCAGGAGGGGCAGACCGCCGACGTGGTCAAGTTCATCCATCGCAAGCTCGACCATCAACCCTTCGCCGAGCTCTCGCGCCAGTATGAGCAGGCCGCGCGGCTGGGCGAGTCGCGAGCGGCGCAGCGGCTCGCCAGTGGCCGCCTGGTGCTGCTGAACCGCAATTTCACCCTCTCACACGCGCTCGACGCCATTTTCGCGCTGGAGCCAGAGCAACTCCGTGTCGAGGTGAGCGCGCTCTGCGCGCAGTTGGGTCACACTCCCGACGCGATCACGCGCCAGATCGCCGAGTTGCGCACAGACCTCTATAGCTACGCGCCGACCGCGCCGCTGGCCCGGCGCAACATGCTCGTCATGAATCGGCTGGGCATGCGCATCATAGACACCGACGGCGACCGCCCTGGCGAGCGGACCAATCGCGTCGAGCGGCCTACCTTGCCAACGCCGCCCACCGCTGAGGAGATGATCCCCGGCGAGATGACCCTCGTTTCGATGAACTGGATTGGAACCCAGCGCCTGGGCCTCGCACTGGGCAAAGCGGAGACGGCTGAGCCACCGTATCCTGGCCCAGCCACGCCCCCCGACGCTGCCACCAGCGCGCCTCCCCCCGACGCTGCCACCAGCGCGCCTCCCCCCGCCGAGGCCTGATGGCGCCGCCAGGAACCCTCACCCCCAGCCCCTCGCCCACAGAGCGAGGGAAGCAAGCGGACTCCCCTCTCCCGCCGCAGCGGGGGAGGGGTTGGGGGAGGGGGAGCCAGCGCCAACACATCAGGCGAATCCAATATCACGCCCCAGTCGTCGCCAGCCAGCCGAGTGTCGCGCAGATCGCGGACTGGTGGAAGGCGCGATAGAACGACTGCGCGGCCACTGGCGCCATCCCGACGAATTGCAGCGCCTCCGCGTAGGGTAGCGTCGCCGCCTCCAACACGTCACCATCCGCGCCGCTCGTATCCGCCGTCGCCTGGGCTGCGAGTGTGGGTGTCTGCGCCAGCGCCGCACGGCAGCGCCGCTCCACCTCATCGAAGTAGGCGATGTTCTGGGTGATGAGCGCCGGGTCAGACACGCCGCCGTGGCAGACCGCGATGCGCTCAGCGTCGAGCGCCGCCAGCCGCGCCAGCGTCGCGCGCATGGTCGGCAGATCATCCGCCGAATGGACGAGCGGCCACGGGCGCTCGACCGCATCGCCCGCCAGCAGCAGCCGCAGCGCGGGAATCCAGACGACCGTGTGGTCGGGCGTGTGGCCTGGGGTATGCAGCAGTTCCAGCGTGAGATCGCCGCCATCAATCACCAGCCGCTCCGTGTAGGCGATGTCGGGCGCCACGAGCCGCACCGAGGCGAAGCGCGGCTGCTCGGCCAGCCGCGTGGCCAGTTCCTCCGCTGCGCCGGGACTGAGCAGACGCTCACGAGTCAGCGCGTGGCCGATGATCAGCGCGGGCAGCAGGCCATCGGGCGCAAAGACGGCGCTGCCCCAGGCGTGGTCATAGTCGGCGTGCGAGAGCGCGACCAGCGGCTGACGGCCCAGCGACTCGGCATGCAGCGCCGCTACGACAGCGACCTCCTGCTCTGGCGTGGCGCTGGTGTCCACGAAGATGAGGTAGCGTTCGGTGACGAGCGCGAAGACATCTACCTCGTCGCCGCAGTGAAACCCGCGCAGGCGCG
>JAICSR010000373.1 GCA_025936795.1 Ktedonobacterales bacterium
CATGATCGAGACGGACCATCCGAAGACCACGCATCGCCAGCGCGCGCCCCATCGTGTGCTGATCGGCGGTGTGGACGCCCAGCGGCTGACCCTCGGCGATGTGGTCGCCGTGGCGCGCGAACACGCCGAGGTGGCGCTGGCGCCGGGCGCGCTGGAGCGCGTGCGCGCGGCGCGGGCCTTCGTTGACCGGCTCATCGAGGAAGATCGCACTGTCTATGGCATCACGACCGGCTTCGGCCATCTCAGCCGCGTCAAGATTCCGCCGGAGCAGGTCGAGGCGCTCCAGCGCAACCTGATTCGCAGTCACTCCAGCGGCGTTGGCGAGCCATTCGACATCCCCACCGCCCGCGCCATTATGCTGATGCTGGCGAATAGCCTGGCGCGCGGCCACTCCGGCGCCCGCGAGCAGACGCTGAACCTGCTGCTGGGTGCGCTGAACCACGACGTCACACCTGTCATCCCGACACGCGGCTCGGTCGGCGCGAGTGGCGACCTGGCCCCGCTGGCGCATCTCAGCCTCGCGCTGATCGGCGAGGGCGAGGCGTGGTATGGGGGCGAGCGCCTGCCCGCCGCCGAGGCGCTGGGCCGCGCCGGACTGGCGCCGATCACACTGGGCGCCAAAGAGGGGCTAGCGCTGATCAATGGCACGCATGTGATGGAGGCGTGCGGCGCACTGGCGCTGGCCGATGCGCTGCGGCTGACGCGCGCGGCTGAGGTGGCCGTGGCGATGAGCATCGAGGCGCTGCTAGGCAGCTATGTGCCGCTCGACCCGCGCATCCATGCGCTGCGCCCACAGGCGGGGCAGCCACGCGCGGCGGCGCGGCTGCGGCTGCTGCTCGACGACAGCGAGATCAATCGCAGCCATGCCGAGTGTGGGCGCGTGCAGGACCCCTACACGCTGCGCTGCGCGCCGCAGGTGCTCGGCGCGGCGCGCGATGCGCTGGCATTCTGCGCGCAGGTCTTCGCCGCCGAGTTGGGCGCCGTGACCGACAATCCGCTGCTCTTCCCCGACGATGGAGACGCGCTGACCGGCGGCAACTTCCACGGGCAGCCGCTGGCGCAGGCGCTCGACCTGCTGGCGATCTCGCTGGCGCATGTGGCCAGCTTCTCGGAGCGGCGCTCCTATAATCTGACTGGCCCGCACGACTGGGATACTGGCGAGGGACGCATCCCGCTCTTCCTGACGCCAGAGCCGGGCCTCAACTCAGGCTACATGATTCCGCAGTATGTCGCGGCGGCGCTGGTAAATGAGATCAAAGTGCTGGCCCACCCCGCCAGCATTGACTCGATTCCGACCTCCGCTGGCATGGAGGACTTCGTGAGCATGGGCGCGACCTCGGCGCTCAAGCTGCGGCAGGCGCTCGATCTGGCCTATCGTGTGATCGCCATCGAAGTGTTGCTGGCGGCGCAGGGCCTCGACTTCCGCGCGCCGCTCAAGCCAGGGCGTGGCGTGGCCGAGGCGCACGCGGCGGTGCGAGGGGTCGCGCCGACGCTGGGCGATGATCGCCCGCCTGCGCCAGACATCGAGGCGCTAGCGGCGGCGCTGCGCGAAGGGCTGCTCGATGGACTCGTCCCCGAGGAAGCGCTCGCCGAGACTGCTGCGCGCCACCCGCGCACGGCGAAGGCGCCTACTAATGGCGCAGCTAGCCCGAAGCGGCCCACCGACGCTACCGCCGACCGTGCTGGCCGTGGCCGCCACTAGTGTGGATTGTGGCTACTTGCTCGGCCACGTAAATACCTCTCGGCCTTAAAAGGCCGGAGTACGCGGACGGCGGCCTGAAGGCCGAGGGATGCGACAGCGGCGACGCATCGGAGCGCATAGGGCATTCATGCCCACCCGCGCCGTGCGCCGGCCTTCCAAGGCCGCGACGGGGAGACGGGGAATAGTAGAGAGTTTGCAAGAGAGATGATATTAGCGGATTGCGACATCCTGGCGCGTCTGGAGCGCGGCGACATCGCCATCGCGCCCGCGCCCGATCTGGAGACGCAGCTCCAGCCTGCCTCGCTCGACCTGCGTCTGGGCTACGACTTCCAGACCTTCAACTACACACGCCAGGCGCTGATTGATCCCGCCGATCAGGCGACCTTCGAGCACCTGACCACCCTGACGCAGTTGCAGGATGACGAGCGGTTTCTGGTGCATCCCGGCGAGTTCGTGCTGGCGACCACGCTGGAGCATGTGGAGATTCCCAACGATCTGCTGGCCCGGCTGGAGGGACGCAGCAGCATCGGTCGGCTGGGTATCGTCATCCACAGCACGGCGGGCTTTATAGACCCTGGCTTCAAGGGCAAGATCACGCTGGAGATCAGCAATCTGGGGCACATCGCCGTGGCGCTCTACCCGCGCATGCGCATCTGCCACCTTGCCTTCGAGGAGATGAGTTCGCCTGTACGCGCTGGCTACGGTGAGAAGCGCGGCGCGAAGTATCAGGGGCAGGACGCCGCCACCGCCAGCCGACTCTTCCAGGATAACGAGTTTCGCAAGGGTAGCTGACTCACGCCGCCAGCCGCAGCTCCAGAAACACCAGGCCGTCGCGTCGCGCATATTCAGTGAACCCCATACGCTGGTAGAGCGCGATGGCGTCATGCCATTCCTCGTTCGTCTCGACCCATATCCGCGGGCGCCCGCGCGGGCGCGCCTCGGCCAGCAGCGCGGCGACGATCTGCCGCGCGATGCCCTGGCCACGCAGATCGCGGCGCGTGGAGACGCGTACAAGCTGGCACGTCGCGCCGTCAGCCTCGAAGAGCAGCGCCCCCGCGCCAACGACCTCGCCCGCCATCTCTGCCACGAGGAACAGATGTCCACCCGCGAGGTACTGTGCCGCGATATCGTCTACGTCGGGGTTGCGCGTCTCATCAATGAAGCCAAAACGCTCGCCCAACCCCGCCAGAATCAACGCGCGAGCTACTGCCTGGTCGGCAGGCGTAAACGGGCGCAGAGTCAGCGTCGGCATGCCTTACTCCTCCACCTCTAGCGTCGTTGGCAAGACCTTGTGTGGCTGCCACGCCGCCTGCTCCTCGCTCCATAGCGCGATGCCGAGGAAGCGCCCATCAGCCGAGTAGGCGCGGGCATGTGGCGCGCCCTCACCCCCGGCCCCTCTCCCAGCGGGCGAGGGGAGAAGCGTCGCGCGCTGCTCGAAGCGCAGCGGCTGGCCCTGGCGCATGCGCGCCTCGCTGGCCTCTCCCAGAATCAGCGCACGCCAGTCGAGCAGCGCCTCGTCCGCCGCGAAGAAGCGCCCCCGCCAGGCGTCCGTCGCCAGCGCCTGCTCCAGCGCCTCCAGCGTGATCGCCTGGTCGAGCGTGAAGGGGCCGCTGCGCGTGCGGGTGAGCGCGGCGAGATGCGCGCCAGGGCCAAGGCGCTGGCCAAGATCATACGCCAGCGAGCGGATGTACGTCCCCTTGCCGCACTCCACATCCAGCGTCAGATCGGGCGGCTGCCAGGCGACGATGCGCAGCGCGTCTATCCGCACGCGGCGCGGCTCGACCGTCACCGCCTCGCCCGCGCGCGCCAGCGCATACAGCGGCCTGCCGTCGCGCTTGATCGCCGAGTAGATCGGCGGCAGTTGCTCCTGCTCGCCGAGGAAGGCGGGCAGCGCGGCGCTGATCTGCTCCAGGGTCAGCCCATCCGTTGGCGCTGTGCGTGTCACCTCGCCCTCGCGGTCGTAGGTGGTCGTCTCCACGCCGAAGCGAACGAGCGCGCGGTAGGCCTTGCCGCTCTCGCTCAGATACTCCGCCACGCGCGTCGCCTGCCCCAGCAGCACGGGCAGCACGCCAGTCGCAGCGGGATCGAGCGTGCCAGCGTGCCCCACCCGCTTCTGGTGGGCCAGCCGCCGCACGCGCGCCACGACATCGTGCGAGGTCAGCCCCTCGCCCTTGTTGATGACGAAGATGCCATCCATGCCTGTCTCGCCCCTCCCGCTCGCCCGAACGCCAGATGCGGCGCCCCTGCCAGGCATATGATACCGCGTCGGCCTGTCGCATGGTGTGGCGCCTGGCTTGCCCTGGCGCGTGCGGCTCTGGTATCTTGCACCGCGCCAGGATGGCTTGCACGGCGCTCCACGCGCATGTGATGCCTTGTGTCAATGGAAAAGATTTTACGGACAGCA
>JAICSR010000475.1 GCA_025936795.1 Ktedonobacterales bacterium
AGCACAGTGGCGCCAGCGGGCCAACCTGCGCCGGTCGCCGTCAGCGCTGTGCCAACGGTTCCTTGCGTGCGGCTGAGCCGCGCGGTGGCGCCGCCTGCCGCCGTCAACGCATGTTGCGCCTGGTCAGCCGAAGTGACCGTTGCGCACGGCCCCGGCCCAGATGCGCGCACAGTGGGAGCGCTAACCACCCCGGCGGCCATCGCCAGCAGCGCCAGCCCCACCACGAGCGCCAGCGTTCGCAGTCCCAGCCATCGGCGCCTCAACATTGCGTCTATCCTTTCATGTTACGCAGCTCAGCTGTCCTTCGTGCTACGTCGCCAGATTGGTTGTCCTTCTATTTTCCGCCCGATGTCAAGCGCCGCCCCAATCGGTTAGCGGTCACTTGCCTGAAAATTGCGCTGGCGCGGGGCGTCTTGTATCGTGACGATCAACGTCAGGGGAGAAGGAGTATCAGACTATGGTTGCTATGCCGACATCCAGACATAGCGGGCTGCGGAATGTGCTTGCGCTGGTGGCGCTGGCGGTGACGGTGGCGCTCGCGGGCTGCAGCCCCGCAGCTGCGTCAACCGGCGGCAAGAGCGCTCCCACGCCGCAGCCGACGGCGACGAGCGCGCCGCGCACGCTCTACCAGGCCGACTGGACCAACCGCGCGAGTGAATGGACGCTGCCGCCGCACTGGAGCATCGTGAATGGCGCGCTGCAGAACGATGGCCAGAGTTCCGAGGTGATTGCCCTGCAGATTCCCTATCAAGTGACGGCGCAGAACTACTCCGTCAACATGCAGATTCGCGCGCTGGCGGCGAATGGGCCAGGCGTCAACAACATGTATGGCCTGATTGGGCAGACACCAGCAGGCGAATTGCTCTATACCGGCGAGGCGACTGAGGTCCAGCCGAGCCTGCACAGCTACGCCCTGATCTATCCCGCGCAGCCAGACACGTCGAGCGTGACGTTCGGCACCTACGACTTTACGCCGGGCCGCTCCACACGCCCGTACTTGTGGCAGGTGGAGAACCCCTATGTCTCGTTCACGGCTGGTGGTGGCTTCATCGGCGAGGTAAAGAGCAAAGCGCCGCTTGCGCCCGCCCACCTCGTCTTCCTGGATCAGAATGTGCAACTGGTGATCGAGAGCCTGACGATCACGACGCCGTAGCGCCACCCATCTCGACTTGAGCATGGCGTAGATGATTCCCTGCGCGTCGTCTCCAGTTGGTCAGGCGCGCAGGGAGCCGCCTGCTCCACGTCGCTAGCGCCCGCGACGCCTGCCTTCGCTCGCGACACTTGCCTCGCTACCAATCCTTCCGCTCCTTCCTCCGTCAGATTGGATGCCCTCACTCCAGGTTCGGTCCAGCATCTATCTCCGTTTACCTGTTTGAAATTCCCGCAGGCGCAGAACGTCTACTTGTGTATGGTGGACATCATCCTCAGGGGAGAAGGAGTATCAAACTATGGTAGCCAGGCAGGTACCTGGACACGTGGCTCTACTGCGTCCGTTGGCGCTGGTAGCGCTCGCAGTAACACTGGCGCTGGTGGGATGCGCTCCCGCAGCGACGACATCAGGTGGCGCGAGCGTGGCCGCCCCAGCGCCGACGGCGACGGCCGCACCGCGTGTCCTCTATCAGGCCGACTTCGCCAGCCGCGCGAGCGAGTGGACGCTGCCATCGCACTGGAACATCGTCAATGGCACGCTGCAGAATGATGGCGAGGGTTCCAGTGTCATCATCTTGCAGATTCCCTATCAGGTGACCGCGCAAAACTACACGCTTTCTATGCAGATTCGCACGATTGCCGCCAAGGGGGCAGGCGTCAGCGACATGTACGGTGTACGGGCCGAGGCGCCATCAGGCGGCTATCTCTTTACCGGCGAGGCGAGCGACGTCCAGCCGAGCTTGCACAGCTACGCCCTCGTCTATCCAGCCACGCCTAACCCGGATGGCGTTAAGATCGGCGCCTATGACTTCACGCCGGGCCGCTCCACACGCCCGTATGCGTGGCAAGTTGATGGCAAATTTATCTCGTTCATCGCGGGCGGGAGTCGCATTGGCGGCCAGGTAGAGAGCGCCGTGCCGCTAGCGCCTGCTCGCCTCGTGTTCCTGGATCAGAGTGTGCAGATGGTGATCGAGAGTGTAACGATCACGACGCCGTAGCGCATCAGTTGGCTCTCACGGCTTGAGTGTGGCGTATTCGTAGACGGCGATTCCCTGCGAGTCGTCGCCGACCAGCCAGACGCGCATTGAGCCGCCGGGCTGCGGTTGGAGCATGGCAGTTTCCACACTGCCCAGGCCAGATGGCTGGGCGACGAGGTGTGGAGCGCTTGCGCTGCCATCCCACGCCTCGAGGGCGCTGGGGGTGTTGAGCAGCGCAGAGCCATCGGGCAGCGCGCCTAGCAGGCTTGGCGCCGTCGAAGACTGCTCACTGCACGTTGTCCAGTGTGCGCCGCCATCGTGGCTGGCGAAGAGGCGCGGGGCGTTGTAGCTGTCGCCCGCGATCAAATAGAGCAGCGTTTGCCCGGTCGCCGCGTTGTAGCCCGCCAGCATCGCGCCCTGATCACTGGCGGGCAGCGCGCCAGCCGCCGTCCAGGATGCGCCTGCGTCGTCGCTACGCCAGAGCGCGAGTGGTGGAGTTCCATTCTCAATAGCGTCGGTGTCCGTCGGGCCGACTAGCGCGAAGATGGTCGAGCCACCAGGCGCGGCAGCGTAGCTGTAGATCCACAGGTTGTGCGCGGCGAGCGTGGCATCGTCGAGGCGCCAGGTTGCGCCGCCATCGTCGCTGGCGACGAGCCTGCCCGGCGGGACGACACCGCTGGCGGCGAGCATGCCATCATTGATGACGCCATACAGCCGCGTTCCCTGCGCGCTGAGC
>JAICSR010000205.1 GCA_025936795.1 Ktedonobacterales bacterium
GTTCGACGAGTGGCAGGCCATAGGCGATGGTCTTGCCGGAGCCAGTGCGCGACTGGCCGACGACATCGCGCCCGGCCAGCAGCGGCGGAATGCCACGCGCCTGAATCAGTGTCGGTGTCTCGATGCCCATGCGCGCCAGGGTCGCGACGACGCGCGCATCCACGCCGAGGTCGGCGAACGATGTGGCGCTCTCAACGCTCTCGGTGGGCATGGCGGGCGACGTCTGCTCGGCGTCGGTGGGCAGCGTCATAGACGGAGTAAGGGTCTCAGTGGTCATGCGTAATCCTTGTTGATCGTGCTGATTGTGTCGAGTGAGCGGGCAGGCGGCATTCGCCATACGCAAAGCTCACTGGGTTCTCGTCACCACACGGATCGGATACGCGTCACACTCAAGGATGCAGCGCCATCGGGCGCAGCGGTTCCAAGCACGAGGCCGTAGTGAGGAAGACGGAAGCAGACGGACAGAGGCGGGGAAACGTCAGTGTTCACTGTCCGCGTGTCATCTAATACGTATAGTGTACCGCGCAGGATACCTGGTGTCAAAAAGTGAGGACCACCCCGGCGGGCTGGCGGTTGAAGCCAGCGGCTGATGATGGTTAAGAATGTACGCCGCACAGCAACGCCGGCTGGCGGTTGAAACCGCGCCTGGACGGCCTGCGGGCCGCGAAGTCCGCCTACGCGGACTGGGTTCACGCGGATGCGAGCCTGCGCAGGCAGGCTTGGCGGCGGAACACCCATAGGCGCGGGTTTACTCACCAGCCAGCGCTGGCTTGATGTCTACAATCGGTGTCCCATCAATCGCTTCGATTGGCCCGACTTTTAGCCGCCTCCCCTCGATCTCGCGCACCGTCACCCGATGCAGGCCGAGCGGATTTGGGCGATCAGGCGAGCGCGTCGCGAAGATGCCAGCTAGCGGCGCTGTCTGGTCGTTGCGCGGATGCGTTTGCAAGGTGTCGCGCTGCGCTTGGTGCAGCCAGGTGATGACGATGAGGACATCGCCCACTGCGAGGCCCGCCAGCCCCGCCGCAAACAGCTCCGCGACTTCGAGCCATGCGTCGGGCGCGCCTTCGCGGCCCTGCCTGGGAGCGTCTGCGCGCCGGGTGAGTGGCGAGCGCAACACACCGATCGGAGTAAGTACATAGTCAGGCATGACACGCCTCCTTGATGCTTGCCCCCTTCCCCGGCCCCTCCCCCGCTGCGGCGGGAGAGGGGAGAGGGCATGCGCTGGCCTCACGCGCTGGCGGCGATGGAGACGCCGAGGTCCAGGGGAAGGCAGGTGGCGGCTGCGCGGACCGCGTCGAGCATGACGGCGCCCGGCGCAAAGAGAGCGGCGAACAGTTCGACAGCGTTGGTCTTGACATCTTCCCCCAGATCGTCTCTGAAATAGACATCCTGCGCGCATGCGATCACGTCCTGCACGACGCGCTCGCAGCGGTAATATGTGAGCGCGACCCAGTCTATCTCTGCTGGGCCGTAGCCCTCGAAGAATGGGGAGCCGCCTGCTCGCGCAGAGCCATCTGTCGGTGGGTCTCCAACGAAGAGAAAGTCACGCTCCCTGGGAGCCAGCATCACGTCGTCCCAATCAATCAGAAACACGCGCCCGAGGTGGTCACGGATCAGATTGCTGGGATGCAGGTCCGCGTGACAGATGACGCGCGGGCCTGCGTGTGTTCGCAGCGCTGCCGCCAGCGCGTCCATCGCGGCCAGCAGCGCATGGATCGTGGGCTGCCGCTCCAGCCAGCGCTCACGCAGCGCGCGCGCTACCTGACGCTCACCATCGCCATCATTATCACCGCGTCCTTGCACATGCTGCGCTTCAATCGAAGCTACCCGGTAAGCGTATTCGCTCATCTCAAAGGTCTCTGTGCGCAGCAACGGGAAGCCCTCGGGCGGCAGTGTAGCCTCGTGCATCTGTCTGACGAGCGCCCCCGTGGCCATCCACTGCGCATCGCTCATGCCTGGGTTCCATCCGCACTCCCCCTCTACGAATGGATACACGGCTATCACCCATTCCCTGTAGCTCACGAGTCGGGCCCACAGGGCGCCCTGCGTCGTGGGAATGGGGGCGTTTACGGTAGTGACTCCATGGTCTGCGAGATAGCGCGGCACGAGGAAACTGGGTTCGTAGAGCGGGCCAGACCTGGCTTTGAGCAGATAGGCTGCCCCCTGCTCGCTCACGACTCGATACACGTTCGCGGTTGTGTCCAGCCCCAGGGTCAGCAGCTCCAGCGTCGCGGTTGCGATGCCATAGTGCTCCTGCAAACAGGCGCGCAGGCGCTCGTCTGGAATGCTCAGCGAGTCACGCATAGGTCTGCTGTCGCATCCTGATTTCCTGTCGTTTGATATGCGCGACTGCGGCAACCCTTTCCCCTGGCCTCTCTGGACTCCCCTCTCCCGCAGAGCGGGGGAGGGGCTGGAGGAGGGGGCTAGCGCGCCACCTGCGCCGCGCCGAGGTCTTGCGAGACGAACAGCCCCGGCAGCGGGAAGCGCGCAGCCAGTGCGATCACCTGCTCGCGGGTCTGCGCCACCTGCGCCGCATCGTCGCGCCCGCTGATCGCCTCGTGAATCAGCCGGGCGACCTCGCGCATCTCGGCCACGCCGAAGCCGCGCGTCGTGATGGCCGGCGTTCCCAGCCGCACGCCGCTGGTGCGCACCGGCGGCTCCGGGTCGAAGGGGATGGCGTTCTTGTTGGCGTGGATGTTGACGGCTTCGAGCGCGTTCTCGGTGTCGCGGCCAGTCACCTGAAGCGGACGCACATCCACCAGCATCAGATGATTATCGGTGCCGCCAGAGACGAGCCGCAGCCCACGCTCAGTCAGCGCCGTGGCCAGCGCCTGCGCATTCTCGACTACCTGCCGCTGATAGTCACGGAACTCCGGGCTGAGCGCCTCCTTGAAGGCGACGGCCTTGGCCGCGATGATGTGCTCCAGCGGGCCGCCCTGCGTGCCAGGGAAGACGCCCTTGTCAATCTTGGCGCCCAGCTCCTCGGTGCAGAGGATGATGGCGCCGCGCGGGCCGCGCAGGGTCTTGTGGGTGGTGGTGGTGACGACATCGCAGTAGGGGACGGGGTTGGGGTAGAGGTCGGCGACGACGAGGCCCGCCACATGCGCGATGTCGGCCATCAGCAGCGCGCCAACGCTATCGGCGATCTGGCGGAAGCGGGCGAAGTCGAGCCGCCGGGGATAGGCGGAGAAGCCAGTGACGATCAGCTTGGGCTTGTGCTCGTGCGCCAATTGCTCAACCTGCTCGTAATCAATCATCTCGGTGTCGCGATGGACGCCATACGAGACGAAGTTGTAGAGCTTGCCAGAGAAGTTGACTTTGGAGCCGTGGGTGAGGTGGCCGCCCTGGTCGAGCGCCATGCCCAGCACAGTATCGCCGGGCTGCAGCAGCGCGAGGTAGACCGCCGCGTTGGCCTGCGCGCCCGCGTGTGGCTGCACATTGGCATGCGCCGCGCCGAAGAGCTTTTTGGCGCGCTCGATGGCGATGGTTTCAACCTGATCCACCACCTCGCAGCCGCCATAGTAGCGCTTGCCCGGCAGCCCCTCGGCGTACTTGTTCGTCAGCACACTGGCGGCCGCCTCCTGCACCGCCGCGCTGACGTAGTTCTCCGAGGCGATCAGCTCGATGCCCTCGAACTGGCGCCGCTCCTCGGCCTTGATGAGGTCCGCGATCTCCGGATCAGTCGCGATGAGGTCAGAGAAGAAGTCCATAGCTCTCATGCTCCCAGGCTACGTCTACCCCAGGCGGCGACAGGCGGCTCGCGGGCGGCGGGGCGACACAGACACGCACAGATACGGCGCCAACACAGGTGAGTATATCATGCGGCTGGCGGCGGGGCGGAATGGACGACGAGGCGGTATGAGGATATTCATCTCTACTGTTGTAAGTACGTTGGCCGGATGCTATACTTGCTCCAATATTTTCCCTGTAACGCGATTTCCGATGTATGCGTGTGGCGGGAGCTACCATATGACGGTATCCGTTGATGCGATCACAGCGAAAAAGCTTGCGGATGTCTTCGACCATCCATCAAAAGAAGCCATGCTCGGGCTCGACTGGTCAGAGTTCGAGGACTTCGTGGCGCACGTCTTTGAGAGCGCAGGCTACGCCGTCGAAAAGGTGTCGCCTCGCCCCAAGCATAACGTTGACTTGATACTCCATGCTGGGCATATCGGCGGCAAAGTGCTCGCGCGAGTCGAAATACGTCGCTACGAAACTGCGCATATCATCAAGGGCCGCGTCTTGCAGTTTTACGGCGCGCTCATGGCGCAGGGCAATGCGCCGGGATACCTCATCACGACTAGCGACTTCACTAAACCCGCCTATGAAGCTGCGACAATGAGCCACGGCAAGGTAACACTTATCAATGGCGAGCGGTTTTTGCGCTACATCCGGTATGTTAGCGGCACGCGGGCGCTGGGCGCAGGAGGCAAAGCGCCGAACCTAACGCAACCTACCATTGCGCCCGACCTACTCCTCGAAGCCGAAGCAATCCCTCGTCGCAGCGTGCAACAAACCAAGGTGCTAGCAGTGGCTAACAACAAAGGTGGGGTAGCCAAGACTACCACTGCGCTCAATCTGGCCTTAGTATTGACGCTTCGCCTTCATCAGCGGGTCTTGTTGGTAGATTGTGACGGCCAAGGGAGCCTGACACAGTTGGTCCCTCTTCCCAAGCCAGAACTGCCAAGTGGGCGACGTAGGCATACTCAAACTGAAGCGCCAACAGTTCTTCTTCGGGACGAGGTGACACTGTGCGATTACTACTTGGGACGCAGTTCACTCACCGAGGTGATACGAGGGACGCGTTTCAACAATCTCTGGCTGATTCCCGCTGACAACACATTGACACAACTCGACAACAATGGGAGTCTCTTGACTGAGAACATGCTGGGATTTGTACGTGATGTTCATGACACGGCACTTGTGGCTCCTGATGGACACGGTTTCGACTGGATCATCTTTGATACCGCGCCAGCACAGGGATTCTGCACTCGCGCAGCCCTCGCGGCAAGTCATTTTGTTGTCATGCCTGCATTGGCTGAGATACTTGCAGTGCGCGGCGCACTCGGCGGCTTCCAGACGGCAATAACTATGCGCCAATTGAGTGGCGTCGGCTCAAAAGTGCTAGGAGCTGTAGTGACTCGCTACCGGAGAACGCTGCCTGCCGAACAAGCGCTCGCCGAGTTAACTTTCATGTTCAACTCGCAATTGTCGCGTGTCTTTACCACCAAAGTACCAGACGATAACAAAATCGAGCGAGGGCATGCGTCAACTTCAAGAGGTGGAATCGCTAACCTGTTCGGTCTCACGCTCGGTCCAGCGGCACGCGCCTATGAGGCGCTGGTGAAGGAGATACTGCAATATGTCTAGCGCGGTGAAGTCCAAACCGGCCACGGCTGCGCAGCGCTCGGCTGCGGCTGTAGAGCAGGCTTTGGGGATTCTTGGGTTCGAAGATAGTAAGCGTCTTAGCGCAGCCCTTACTATCGCAGCAACCGATAGGCTTCTGAATGATCCATCGCTCAAAGAGTACATTCGCACGCTCTATGAGGAATTGGCTCCCAAGCGCGTTGCGGCCACGAAACCTCCGAAGTCGACGGACGTTGAACTCAAACCAGTAAAGTCAATGGAGGGGCGTTTCCGTGATCCATCTGCCCCTGTAGATCCATACTTTCTCTTGGAGTTGTATGGTCCAGATCAATTAAAGCTGGCGTTGAGCCGCTACACTGCTCCGCGCTTGCGCGAAGGCGTCAAAGCCGTGCAGGCGCGCCACCCTGGCACGAAGCCGGAAGGGGCAGGCAAACAGGCGCTCATAGACTACATTGTGACCATCCTGCTGCCCTTGCAGTTGTAGGTCGACCCGCGCCTCTCTCCATAGCGCCAAATGATCTCCGACTCCAACTCAGAGTCGGGGATCGTTGATTACCTCATGTGTCACAGCAGGTGGAACGCTGGCGTTGACTCTGCCACGCCAGCGGCAAAGCGCGCCGGGCTGAGTGGCCCCACATCCACGGTCTGAGACGCGCCCAGCGTGATCTGCTCGGCGACGGCCTGCGCCACCGACGGCGAGTGCATCACGCCATGCCCATTGAAGCCAGCGGCGATGTAGAGGCCAGCGACGCGCGTATCGGGGCCAACGACGGGCAGACCGTCGGGCGCCACATCGTATTGGCCGTGGATGATGCGGCTCGGCGTCAGCGCGCCCTCTATCGCCAGCGCGGGAAAGCTGCTGGCGGCCCGTCGCTGCATCCAGGCGAGCAGCGTGGCCTCATCGCTAGGCGCATCGGGATCGTCGGCGCGCGGCGGCTTGACGCCGATGATCGCCTGGCCACGCTCGTTGCGCACGTAGACTCCATCGCGCAGATCGGTGACGAGCGGCATTGTGCGTGGCAGGGTGGCTGGCGCTGGCACGAGATATTTCACCCGTGGCTCCGCGCTGATTGGCACGTCGCTGCCCGCCATCTGGCAGACCTCGCGAGCGCGTGCGCCTGCCGCGTTGACGAGCGTCTCCGTCTCGACCACCAACCGCTCGCACTGCGCCGCGCGGACTTTGCCGCCGCTGACGGTGATCCCCACAACTGGGCAATGTTCGTAGACGCTCACCCCTTCGGCGCGGCAGGTGTGCAGGAGCCACTGGTGCAGCTCCCAGGGGTTGAGCCAGAATTCGTCGGCGCAGAAGGTCGCAGCCATCGCCCCTTCGAGCGCGCAATAGGGGAAACGCGCGGCAAGCTCGCCGCCTTCGAGCCAGACTGAGCGGACCCCAAGACGCTGCTGGAGGCTCCAGGCGTCGTGAAGTCCAGGCGCCTGCTGCTCGCCAGCGAGGAAGGCATAGCCGACTGGCTCATACTCGGCGTGGATGGTCGGCTGCTGGAGCGCGACATCGAAGAAGGGCAACGCCGCCTGCGTCAACTCGATCTCGATAGCCGTGCTGAACTGGAGGCGCACGCCTGCTGAAAATCGGCCATACAGCTCACACCCGGCATAGTCGCGCTCCAGAACCACGACGCGCGCGACCCCCAACTGCCGCAGGCGCCAGGCGA
>JAICSR010000557.1 GCA_025936795.1 Ktedonobacterales bacterium
CGCCAGTCGCGCGCCACCCAGCGCCGCCAGCGCGCCCGCCAGGGCGCGCCCGTGGTCGCCGTCGTCGGGTACACGAACGCCGGCAAATCCACGCTCTTCAACGCGCTGACCGCCGCCAATGCGCTCGTAGAGAACAAGCTCTTCGCCACACTCGACCCGACCACGCGGCGCATCACCCTGCCCAACCATCAGGAGATTCTGCTGACCGATACTGTCGGTTTCATCCAGAAGCTACCAACCACGCTCGTCGCCGCCTTCCGCGCGACGCTCGAAGAGGTGGTGGAGGCCGACGCGCTGCTCGAAGTGGTGGACGTGACGCACGAGAACGCCATCGAGCAGAGCCAGACGGTCAGCGACGTGCTGGCCGAGCTTGGCGCGGCGGAGAAGCCGCGCGTGACGGCGCTCAACAAGATTGACCTGTTGCCCGATCCCAGCCAGGTGGATGTGACGCTCTATCCGAATGCGGAGCCGGTCTCGGCCACCGAGCGGCTCAATCTCGATGCGCTGATGCAGCGCGTCAGCGAGGTTCTGGCCGAGCGGATGGTGCGCATGCAGGTCCTCATCCCCTTCGACCGGGGCGATCTGGTGGAGCTCTTTCATCGGCGCGGTCAGGTCTATCGGCAGAAGGAGAGCGAGGATGGCGTGTTGCTGACGGGCGCCGTGCCGCGTGCGCTCGCCCCGGTCTTTGGGCCGCTGCGCGTCAACCCGGAGCGTGGCCGCCGACGCGCCTTCGCGCGCCCCGCGCTCGATCCCGATGCGCTGGCCGCCAGTGAGAGCAGCGCCACCAACGACGCCGAGCCAGTCTAGCATCCGCCCAGCGAATGGAGCCAGCGAGATGACCAATGAGCGACCGGGCCAGCCCGACTTCGCGGCGCTCTATGCGGAGCAGGCGCGTGAGGTGATTTGCGAGAAGGCGCGTGAGGCGCTGGCGGGCGGCGCGGATGCGGTGGCGCAGGCGCGCGACTACGCCGGACGCGGCAAGCCCGATTTCACGCTGGCCTATCTGCTGGAGTGCGACCTCGCCGATGAGGAGAAGTGCACGCTCTACGCTGAGTCGTTCGAGCGCCGCGCTGCCGCGACGGAAGGCAAAGCGCGCGAGTTCGATGCGAAGTTTCACCGCCCATTCCCACTGCTGCGCAGCGACGCCGCGCAGGATCGCATCCGCGCCAAACTGGCGCGCGAGGGCAAGCGGATGGGCAAGGGCGCAGGCAAGCAACTTCCGCTAATCTAGCGGCGTGAGTGGGCAGCCCAACGGAGGGAGCGAGATGAGCGCAAGCGGTGGATGGCACGCGGCGAATCAGACGGAACAGACGGCGTGGAAGCGCGCGGCGGCTGAGGCGGCGGTGCGCGAGATTCCCGATGGCGCCACCGTGGGACTTGGCACTGGCACGACCGCCGAGCAGATGCTGCACGCGCTGGCTGGGCGCCTACAAGCGGGCTTGCAGATACGCGGCGTGGCGACCTCCGAGCGGACGCAGGCGCTGGCCAGCAGTCTGGGTGTCCTGATGGCCTCGCTCGACGAGGTAGATCACCTCGACCTCAGCTTCGATGGCGCCGACGAGGTGACGCTGCCCACGCTCAATCTACTGAAGGGGCGCGGGGGCGCGCTGCTGCGCGAGAAGCTGGTCGCCGCATCCAGCCGCTATCGCATCATCCTGGTGGATGTGACGAAGATTGTCCCGACGTTGGGGGTTGGCACAGTCATCCCCGTCGAGGTCGAGACATTTGGCTGGCGTCACACTGCCGCGCGGCTGGCGGCGCCCGGCTGCCGCATCGTACGCCGCGCGCTGGCTCCGGCGACCGCGAGCGCTCAAGAGGCCGCGCCATTCCTCAGCGATGGCGGCCACTACATCCTCGATCTGATCTATGACAGCCCACCCGACATCCCCACGCTGGCGGCGCGCATCAAGGCGACGACTGGCGTGGTCGAGCACGGCCTCTTCCTCGGCATGACCGAGCGCGTCTACATCGGCGGCCCCGATGGCGTGCGCTACGCCGACCGTGCGCGATAGCGAGGGGCGCCAGCGGTGGCCAGGCAGGGTGGGCCAGCG
>JAICSR010000124.1 GCA_025936795.1 Ktedonobacterales bacterium
CGTGCGCTTCGCTGCGCTGGCCGTGCGGGTTGTCGCGCGGCGTGCGCTCTTCACGCCATCCTCAGCGCCAGCGCTGGCGCTGTCGCTGGTGGCGCGGCGCGGGCGACGGGGGCGCTCAGTTTCGGGCGGGCGATGACCCACCACCACTGGCGCGCCTTCCTGCGTCCCCCGCACCAGCGCGCCGCAACTCACACATACCGCTTCTTCCTTGCCATTTGGCAAGGTCAGCAGCCCCTGACACTCTGGGCAGGGAATCGTCAGCGGGCGATCCCACGCCACGAAGTCGCAGGTGGGATAGTTCGCGCAGCCATAGAAGACTTTGCCGGTCTTCTTGCCGCGTCGCTCGACCAGATCACCGCCGCACTTCGGGCAGAGCGCGCCCGTCTTCGAGACAAATGCCCGCTTATAGGTGCATTCGGGATAGCCCGAACACGAGACAAACTTGCCAAAGCGACTGGTGCGCAGCACGAGCGGTTTGCCGCACTGCGGGCAGGCCTCGTCAAGCTCCTCAACGGGCTTCTGCACCTTGCCCATCTCTTCTTCGGCGCGCTCCAGCTTGGTGCGGAACTCGGCGTAGAAGTCCTTCAGGAAGCCCGTCCAGCCCTGCTTGCCCTCCTCCACGGAGTCGAGCTTGCGCTCCATATCGGCGGTGAAGTTGATGTCCACGATGTCGCCGAAGTGCTTGCGCATCAGATCGTTGACCGTCTCGCCAAGCCAGGTCGGCGAGAAGCGGCGCTGCTGCTGCTCCACGTAGCCGCGATCCTGGATGGCGCTGACAATCGGCACGAACGTGCTGGGCCGCCCGATGCCGCGCTCCTCCAGCTCTTTGATCAGGCTCGCCTCGGTATAGCGTGGCGGCGGCTGCGTGAAGTGCTGCGTCGGCGAGAGCTTGTGCAGGTTGAGCGCCTCGCCCGCCGCGAGCGCGGGCAGCGCGTCGGCGTCTTCCTCGCGCGGCCACACGGCATAGAAGCCAGCGAACTTCAGCGTTGAGCCGCTCGCCCGGAACAGGAACTCGCCCGCCGCGATATCAATGCGCAGCGTATCGAAGACCGATGGCGCCATGAACGCCGCCACGAAGCGCCGCCAGATCAACTGGTAGAGCTTGAACAGGTCGGGTGTCAGGTAGGGCTTGGCGCGCTCCGGCGTGATCGTCACATCGGTCGGGCGAATCGCCTCGTGGGCGTCTTGCACGTTGGTCTTGGGCTTGCCGCGCGCGGTGCGCCCCGCGCCCACATGCTCCTTCGAGAAGGTCGTGCGAATGTACTCTTTGACGGCGGCCTGCGCCTCATCGGAGATGCGTGTCGAGTCGGTACGCATGTAGGTGATGAGGCCCTGGTGGCCTGCGTCGCCCAGTTCGATGCCCTCATACAACTGCTGCGCGACGCTCATCGTCCGCTTCGGCTTGAAGCCCATCCGCACTGAGGCGTCCTGCTGGAGCGTGCTGGTAGTGTAGGGCAGGAATGGCTGCCTGCGCACGTCGCGCTGCTCCACCCGCTGCACGCGATAGGCCGCGCCCTGCAACTCGCGCAGGATGCCCTGCGCCTCAGCCTCAGAGGTGATGCGGATGCGCCCACGGTCGTCGCGCTGCTGGCTGGCGTCGTCGCTGGCGGCGTTGGCGGCGGTTGCCTCACCCTCAGCGCCTTCGCTCGCCTCGCTCGCCTCGCTCGCCTCGCTCGCGGTCGCCTCAGCCGAGTTCTGGCGGCCAATCAACAGCGCGGTGAACGTCTTGCGCTCCTGCTCTTTGCTGAGCAGCGCCTCGATGGTCCAGTATTCCTCAGCGGTGAAGGCGCGAATCTCGCCCTCGCGGTCGCAGATCAGCCGCACCGCGACCGACTGCACACGCCCGGCGCTCGTGCCCGACTGCACGCGCCGCCAGAGCAGCGGGCTGATCTTGTAGCCGACCAGCCGGTCGAGCACGCGCCGCGCCTGCTGCGCATTGAACAGGTTCTCGTCAATCTCACGCGGGTTGGCGATGGCGTCTTGCACGGCATGCCGGGTAATCTCATTGAAGACGGCGCGCTTGGGCCGCTTCAACCCCAGCAGATGCTTGAGCGACCACGCGATGAACTCGCCTTCGCGGTCAGGGTCGGGCGCGAGATAGACCGTCTCAGCTTTCTTGCTGGCGGCTTTCAGGTCGGCGACGAGACGATCCTTCTTCTCGATCACCACATACTTTGGCTCGAAGTCATGCCGCACGTCCACACCCAGACCCTTACGTGGCAGGTCCATGATGTGGCCCATCGAGGCGCGTACTTCAAAGTCGCTGCCGAGAAACTTCTCGATGGTTTTGGCTTTCGCCGGTGATTCCACAATCACCAGATTCTTCGCCATCCTTCGGATCACCTCTGTCGCTTCTATGGCTCACCTGGCGCGAGCGCGTCAGGAGAATCGCTCGCACATTTCGCAGGAGTACACGATTGGCGCGTTCAATACGTGATGGTCACGCGGTCTCAATTGCTCTACGCTTGGCTGTGGAGTTGGGTTTAGCTGGATGCTGGATGAGCGCGAGAGTGAACACATGCCGAGCGCCTCATCAGGCGCGCCGCGCTTCGATACACCACGATACACCACGATACACCACGACATGCCACACAGCATAACATCATAGCGCCGGGTGACAACCCCGACGTTCCACTCCGTCGAAGCAATCAGATCACCGATCCCCGGCATATGCGCTCATACGAGGATACCATGCGATACCATGAGAGCGTCGCCTGCTTCACCCGCTCGTGCGTTATACATTCGGAAGACGTTGGATAGTCCATCAGGCCATTTTACCACGCGCCGCCGCTCGCTGGCCAGCGCGTTTGGCCGCAATTCAGCGCTCGTCGGGGGCTAACGCGAAAGCCAGCCAGACAAAAGGAGCCGTTGCGCATGTCTCAGTTCTCCGTGTCCATCACGCGCTACACTGACGCACGGCGGCTGCGTATGCCTGTCATCTTCTGCCTGTGCCTTGCGCTCGCGTTCATCTGGGCGCTGGCCAGCGGAGGCGCGGCGGAGGCGATGACGCCTGCCCAGCAGACCCTTCCGGCCCAGCGCGCGCAGGCTGCTGACAGCGTGGCGCAGCAGGCCGTACAGCTCGATAGCCCCGCTGTGACGCGCATTGTCTCCGTGGTCAACGCCAGCCTCACCTGCTCCGGCTGCGCCAGCGATGGCAGCGACATCCACTCGCCCAACGATGGCGGAACCTTCACCTACTATTCCAGCGGGTCGGGCGCCTTCATCACCCCCGATGGCGCGATTCTGACCGCCGACCACGTCGTAGACCACTCGATGAATAACAGCGACGAGGTCGCGTTCGTCGAGCAGCAGGCCGCGCAGGACATCGCCACGCAGTATAGCGTCACGTCGGATCAGGCGCTGCAATATCTGCAAAGTCATCCCTCGCACGTCGCAATTACGTTCAAGGTCGTCTTCCAGAAGGCTTTTCTCTCGACCGCCTACACCGGGAATCTGCCCGACACGCGCCACGTCTACGCCTTCGCCATCACCTCGACCATCGCCAGTTCGCCTGTGGACAAGCAGGATACCGCCATCGTGCGGATTGATACCAGCGGCATCTCGCCTGCGCCCGATTTCCCGTACCTGACGCTTGCCAGCGCGCCGGTCAATGCGCTCGATAATGTGACCGCCATCGCATTCCCCGCCGACGCCGACCTCGCGCTGAACAACGCCGACTTCACCTCGCTGGCGGATGTTGGCTCCAGCGATGTCAACACCATCAACAGCCTGCTCAGCCCATCGGTCAACACTGGCACGATCACCAAGGCCAACGAGATTCGCTCTGATGGCACACTGGTCTACGAGGCCAGCAGCATCGCCTCGAATGGCTCCAGCGGTGGCCCGGTCATCAACGATCAGGGCCAGGTGATCGGCTTCGTAGACGCCGGGCCAGCCACTACCGACCGACTGACCTTCATCATTCCCAGCGCCGTCGTTGCGACCTACACCGCGCAGGCAGGCATGAGCAGCATTGCCCAGGGCCGCTTCATGCGCCAGTGGACACAGGCGCTTGGCCAGTATAACGGCGCTGGCGCATGCCACTGGACGAATGCCACGACCGACCTGACCGCGCTCAAGCAGCAGTACCCCACATTTGGTGGCGTGGCGCCCTTCCTCGCGCAGGCGAAGCTCAAGGCCGCAGGCGAGAGTTGCGCGGCGGGCGGCGCCTCGACCGCTGGCGCCGCAGGTGACGTGGCAGCCGGGCTGGCGCTAATTGGCGGCTGCGTGGTCGCGCTGATCGCGCTGATCCTCGGCGTCATCTTCCTGGTCATCGCGCTGGCGCGCCGACGCAAGCGCCGCAAGCCCGCTCCCGTCATCGCGGCGCCTTACGCGGCGCGCTATCCCCCTGCGTCCTATCCCCCAGCGCAGCAGGCGCCTCCCGTTTCCACGCAGGCGCCGCCCTATCCGCCCTACGCGCTGGGGATGCGCCTCTGCCCCAATGGCCATGCCGTGGCCGAGGCCGACGCGGTCTTCTGCCCGATCTGTGGCGCGCCAATGTCGTCTGGCTCGGCGCAGGCTGGCCCGACACAGGCATAGAACTTGCGGCCCTGGGTCGCAACGTGGCGCGGCGCCACAAGTGTCCAGTCGCGAACTGCGAGTCATGGAAGGGATACGCTACTATGCCGTCCGATCAGGCGAATACATCATCGTCGTCCACACGCGCGGACGGGCAAACAGACGGCGGCGCCGAGCGACCGGCGGACGAGGCGACGCTTGTAGCGATTCCCCTCGACCTTGCCGCAGAGGTAGAACATCTCCATCAGCAAGAGAGCTGGCGGAAGGGCGACCATACTGCCAGGACACTCATCAAGCAACCGGACCTCCGCGTGGTTGTTACTGCGCTGCGCCAGGGCGGACGCATCGAGGAGCATCGTGCGCCGGGGCGCATCACCATCCAGACGCTCACAGGACGGCTGCGCCTCCATACGCACGACAAGGACATTGACCTGCCCGCCGGGCATATCGTGGTCCTCGAACCCGGCGCTGCGCATGACGTGGAGGCGCTCGACGAGAGCGCATTCCTCCTCACGATCGTCTGGTCCGCGCGGGCGCAGCAGGCAGCAGAATGACAGCGTCTCACGCGCAGAAGCGCAACGGGAAGGGGCGCGACGGAGGTCGCCAGCCCTCCGCGCCGGAGCAGAATACCGCAGGCGGCGTGCGGCTCAAGCGGGCGTATGAGCCTGCCGACGAGAGCGACGGCTATCGTGTGCTGGTGGATCGGTTGTGGCCGCGTGGTGTCAGTAAGGCCAAGGCCCATCTTGACCTATGGATGAAAGACATCGCGCCGTCAAACGAACTTCGTCGCTGGTTTGGTCACGACCCGGCGCGGTGGGACGAGTTCGAGCGCCGCTACCGCGCCGAACTCGCGGAGCCAGACCAGAGCCAGCTCGTCACTGTGTTGGCGGACCGGGCCGCGCATGGACCGCTCACCCTTGTCTACGGAGCCCGCGATACGCTCCACAATGAGGCGGTTGTCCTGCGTGAAGTCGTGACCACCACACGGCGCACTGAATAAGTGGCGCCCATGGTGATGACGTTGTCCGCGCATCGCATGCGAGTTGACCAGGACCCGAGGCGATTTCATGGTAGAACCACACGTTGTCCTCGCCGCATCCGACTTTCCCATCTGGATACGGATCACGCACTACCTCAATCTCCTCTTCATGTTCTTGCTCATGCGCGCTGGCCTGCAAATCCTGATGGCTCATCCCCGCCTCTACTGGAATACCAGTTGTAAGCCTGGCTCTGAATGGCTGAAATTCACCAGGGCCAGCGTGCCAACTGATCGCCTCTATACCGCAATGGATGATGAACGCTCCATCTCCCCCTGGCTCGCCCTCCCGGGCAAAGAGGAGCTTGGCCTGGGCCGACATTGGCACTTCTTCTGTGCCACGTTCTGGATGCTCACCGGCCTCGTGTACGTCGTCTTGCTCTTCGCCACTGGCGAGTGGAGCCGCCTGATTCCCACCTCCTGGGACATCTTCCCGCGCGCCTGGCAGACTGCGCTCATCTATGCCAGTTTCCATATCCCACCGGCCAGCGATTTCCGTCCGTTCGATCCCTTACAGCAGTTGGCGTATGCCGGAGTGGTCTTCCTGCTGGCTCCGTTCCAGATCGTCACTGCATTCGCCATGTCGCCTGCGGTTGAGGCGCGCTTCCCGTGGTTCGTAAAACTCCTGGGAGGAAAACAGGGCGCACGCAGTTTGCACTTTATTGGCCTGGCGCTCTGGGCGCTCTTCGGCATCGTCCACATCACGCTGGTCTTTGTGGTCCACTTCCAGGACAATGTGCGCAACATCATTGTGGGAAACTCCCCCGGCGCTGAACAGGTCAGTTTCACTCTGGTGCTGGTCATCTTCTTCGGCAGTTTTGCCGTCGTCTTGCTGATTGCCGCCTGGGCGTCATGGTATACCCTGGGGCATCTGCGCCGGATGCAGCACCTCCTGGGGGCGGTCGTTGACCCGATTCGTAAGCTGAGCATGCAGCGCCTGACCTCGAAACAGCACTACAAGCGCGTCTCGTCGTACTTCTGGACCAATGGCTATCCCCCAGAGACCGACGAGTATAAGCGGCTGGTCGAGACGAACTTTGCCGACTATCGGCTCGAAGTCTCTGGCCTGGTGGAGACCCCGCTCAGTCTCTCACTCGATGATCTGCGCCAGATGAGCCAACACGCGCAGACGACCCTGCATAACTGCATCCAGGGCTGGAGTGGGATCGCCGCCTGGACCGGCGTCCCCCTCACCGAGGTTTTACAACGCTGCGGCGCCTCGCCGCGTGCGAAGTACCTCATTTTCACGTCCTACCAGCAGGGAAAGCAATCGTTCCCCCATGCCACGCATGCCTGGGAGCGGCCCTTCTACGAGGCCCTCCCCATGGACCAGGCAACGCATCCACAAACGATCCTGGCCCTGGAGATGAATGGAAAGCCGCTCCCCATCGAGCATGGCGCCCCGGTCCGTCTGCGCGCCGAGACGTATCTGGGCTACAAGATGGTCAAGTGGGTACGTTCCATTGAACTGGTTGAAGAGTATACCCAGTTCTGGGATGGCCAGGGGGGCTTTCGCGAAGACAACCAGTATTATGGCATCAGCGCAGAGATATGACCCTTTTCCCCTGTCTCTTCTACGCTTGTCTCTTCTGCGCTCTTCTGACGTTCGCGTGACGAGCCAGCTCCGCGCCGATCGGCTACTCACCGATGAGGCGTGACCCCGCGTGGGTAGCGCCACGACTGTGATCTCGGTTCTGGCGTTATACTGTTTAGGAAACGCGGGAGTGACCTCATCTCCGGTCTCTCAGCCAGGCGAGCGTGGGGAGAGCTGGAGATGGAGCGTAAGGGAGAAACGCGATGAGTCAGCGGCGTGGCCTGGCAGGATGGCAGATGGCGACCCTCGCAGCCGCTGGCGCGGTTGGATCACTGGCGCTGGCGAACTGGCTGACCCGCGTGGGTCTGCGCCCGCCAGCCAATGCGCTGCATGGGTCCGAGGCGCTCTATCCCTGGACCGAAGGGACCATCCACTACACTGTGCGCGGGCGCGGCGAGCCGATGCTCCTGCTGCACGACCTGGCGCCCGGCTCGTCGGCGTATGAATACCGCAGCGTCTTCGCGGCGCTGGCCGAAGGCTATCGTGTCTTCGCGCCTGACCTGCTGGGCTACGGCCTCTCCGGTCGCCCCGCCATTCGCTATACGCCGCAGCTCTACGTCACACTGATCGAGGATCTGCTGCGCCAGGTGCTCGGCGCGACCGATCAGCCCGCCCACGTGATCGCCGCTGGCCAGAGCGCGCCACTCGCCGTGCTGGCCGCCGCAGCGCGCCCGCAACTCGTGCGCAGCCTCACGCTGATCGCGCCTGTCGGTCTGGCTGAGCCGCTGGACGAGCGCAGCCCGCTTGGCGTCGTAGCCGCGCAGGTGGCATGGCTGCTGCTGCGCGCGCCGCTGATCGGCGAGGGCGTCTACAACGCGTTCGTCTCGCGTTGGGGGCTGCGGCGGGCGCTGGGTCGCCGTCTGGCCGCTGGCGCAACCACTGCCAGCCGCGTGAGCGATGATGTGATAGACCACTACTACGCCAGCGCGCATCAGCCCGGCGCCCGCTTCGCCCCGGTGGACGCCCTGGCCGCAGCGCAAGGAGCCATCCAGGGAGCCGAGGCCAGCGAGGCATTCGCCGCCGTCAGGGCGCCGACGCTGCTAGTCTGGGGGCAGCGCGACCGCGCCCACCCCGTCAGCGAGGGCCGCACCCTGCGCGAGGCGCGCCCGGACACGCAGTTGCGCGTCTTCGCCACTGGCGCCATGCCGCATGTCGAGGCGCCCGACGCCTTCACGCGCGAGGTCTTTGCCTGGCTGCGCGCCACTGCCCGCGTTTAGCGATCTAGAAAATCCTACAGGCGCTTCCGAAACACCAGTGGAGAATAAGATGGGAGGGTTGCGGCAGTAGGGTCGCAAGAATGGAGAGATCGGATGCTCGACGGCTTGGACTCGATTCCGTGGGCAAGGCTCACCTGCACCTATGGCACAGCCCAAGACGTCCCTGGCTGCCTGCGTATCCTGACGTCTCCAAGCGCGAAGATGCGCAGAGCCGCACTCTGGCAACTCGAAAATGCTCTTGTGCATCAAAGCACGGTCTGGACAGCCACTGTCGCCGCTGTGCCATTCTTCATCGAGTTGCTCCGCTCTCCCGATGTGGGAAGCAAGGATAGCATTCTCGATCTGCTCAGCGCCTTCGCCGATGGTGGCTATTCTGGGTTTGACGTGGTGGCTCAGCGAGAGAGTAGGGATGTAGCTGCTTCCCCGCGTAATGGCGTGCATGAGGCGCCTGACGAGGTGGACAGTAGCGGTTCTGATGGAGCTGACGATGCTTCTCAGCCGCAGTGCGCCTCCATTCGCACTGGCATACCGGTCTATCTGGCGCTCATGGATGACCCCGACCCGCGCGTGCGAGTCGCTGCGGCCAACCTTCTGGTTCAGTGCGGATCTGTGACTTTCGATCCGCTTCCAGCGCTTGAAGCTGCCTACGCCCACGAGGCGGAAATCGGCGTCCGCGTAGGTCTGCTGCTCGTACGCGCCAGTACCAAGCGCGACCTGACAGAAAAGATCACCCTTCTCGAAACAGCCATGCGCTCGGCCGAGACATCAGAAGAGCGTGTAGCCGCCGCGATGATGCTTGCTGAGGTCAGCCGGGGTCTCTACCATGAGGGTCACCCACATGATGAAGGCGACGAGACTCTGGACCGTGAGATTCCTAAAGATGCGCTCGCCCTGTTGCTAGGCGCGCTGACTCAGCCCTCACGTCGCGTCGAGAATGCCTATGCGCTGGCGACACGTGGTCGCAGCCTGACAGCGAGTATCGGCTTGGCGCTGTACGACCTGCCTGCAAAACATCTACGCCTCGCGGCGCCGCAGTTGATGGGCAGTCTCACGCGCATTGGTCGCAAGAGGGTTGGTGTCGCCGCGAGGCTGTTACTGCGCGCGCTGTTTACCCCCACCAATGGCAATATCCTCGCTCCAGGCGCGCTCAACGCTGAGCAGCTCATGGCGCTCGATGCCTTGTTCGGGGCGGAACTATTCTGGCGCGATAGGCATATGTGGTTGACACGACTAGGTGACTATGGCCTGCCTGAGTCGCGGCCGCTGCTGGCGGACTACCTCGGCCGTCTGCTCCCCCCGCAGGACGAACTAGGCGCTGTCGTACAGCCACGGCCACATCGTCCGGAACCCTTCACTCTGAAAGCCTACGAAGCGCGCATTAGCGACATCTACGGCTATCTGCACATCAAGCGCAAGAAAGGCTATCGCTTCGAGCGCCGCGTTGATGCGGACTTCTACTCGCCAGACGGTTTCCACCTGTACTACTTCGCAAGGACGACGGGCGCCGTGCTGGCGATGGAGCGCGAAGTCGCATTGCTCGGGAACCTGCCACGCCTGCCGCTAATGCTCTGGCATCCAGGCGACTCCAGTCGGGACACGCGAGCGATCGGTCGCGCTTTCATGGGCGGCCTGCGTGAGGCAGGCTCGCCGCTTACGCGCGATGCCCTTGAGCGGCTGCGCGACACGAAGCCTTACGAACAGTTCGCTTCGCTCCTGGCTCGCTTCCTGCGCGAGCTGC
>JAICSR010000051.1 GCA_025936795.1 Ktedonobacterales bacterium
GCTAGTTCATCTACGTCATGGCTGCGACGATCTGCTATCTACAGCCGCTCGATGATTGTCGCCGTTCCCAGGCCGCCGCCGCAGCACATCGCCTGCAAGCCATAGCGCGCGCCGCGTCGCTCCAGCTCGTGCAGCAGCGTCACCATCAGCCGCGCGCCCGACGCCCCCAGCGGATGCCCCAGCGCAATCGCGCCGCCGTTGACGTTGACGCGCTCCATGTCGGCGTGCAGCTCATGCTCCCACGCCAGCACGACCGGCGCGAAGGCCTCATTGATCTCGAAGAGGTCTATGTCATCCACCGTCAGCCCCGCGCGCTCCAGAACCTGCTGCGTCGCCGGGATTGGCCCAGTTAGCATCGTGACGGGGTCCACGCCGACGACGCGCTGGGCGACGATGCGCGCGCGTGGCTTCAGGCCCAGCGCCGCCGCACGCTCCGGCGTCGTCAGCAGCAGCGCCGCCGCGCCATCGCTGATCTGGCTGCTACTGCCCGCCGTCACCTTGCCATCTGGCTTGAATGCGGGCGCCAGCGCGGCGAGGCGCTCCAGCGTGGTGTCGCGGCGCACGCCCTCATCGCGTGCGAACGTCGTGCCATCGCTCAGCGCGACAGGCGCAATCTCGCGGTCGAAGGCTCCGGCGTCCTGGGCGGCGGCGGCGCGCTGGTGGCTGCGCAGGCTCAGCGCGTCCATCGCCTCGCGGCTGATGCCCCACTGCTCGGCGATCATCTCCGCCGCCAGCCCTTGATTCGTGATGGGATAGGCCTCCAGCAGCGCGGGAGGGAATGGATTGCCGCCGACCGAGATGGAGGAGCCAATCGGCAGGCGCGACATATTCTCCACGCCACCTGCGATGGTCATCTCACAGACGCCCGCCTGGATCAGATTCGCGGCGAAGTGAATCGCCTGCTGGCCAGAGCCACACTGGCGGTCCACCGTCGTCGCCGGAACCTCCATCGGGAAGCCCGCCGCCAGCACGGCGTTGCGCGCGATATTGAAGCCCTGCTCGCCAACCTGGCTGACACAGCCCCAGATGACATCCTCCACCATCCCCGGCTCGACGCCGGCGCGCCGCGTCACCTCGCGCAGCGCCTGCGCCGCCAGCATCACCGGATGCTCCTCGCGCAGCGCGCCATTGCGCCTGCCAATCGGTGTGCGTGTCGCCGCGACGATCACCACCTCACGCGCTGCTTGTCCCATGACGCCAACCTGCCTTTCCGGCTCCAGCGAACCCGCTCACTCTGGCCGTAGTATACGCACGCAGCGCACACGATGGCCGTGCGGTGATGGCCTCGCAGAATGGCCTCGCACGCAGCGCGCCGGGCGCCGTGAGGCGTGGCGCTGTGTGCGAGGCCGCCGCGTGGGAGGTGATTGCGCTAGGTCGCTAGGCTGCTGTCACTTTGCCACTGAGCAACTGCTTGATGTCGTCGAGCAGCATCTCCGTCCAGGCGCCGCTGCGCTCGCGGCGTAGCTCGCCGAGCGCATGCCCACGCAGCTTCCTCGCCTCGTCGCTCAGCGTGTCGAATGAGCCGCCCAGGTCGCTTACCTCTGGATGCGCCGCCACCAGCGCAGCCGTCGCCGCCTGCATCTCCGCCGTCGCCCGCGCGGGGCGCTCGATGAAGTGGCCCAGCTCGCGCATGTCCTGATCGAAGAAGACGAAGACTGGCACAGACCGATACTTGCCCTCCTTGAGATACTGGTCGGCCAGGTCGAGGTTCTGATCGCGCAGGAAGAGCCGCAGAGTGAGCTTGCCACTCTGCTCGGCCAGCTTCGCCAGCACTGGCACATTGGCCAGCGCGTCGCCACACCAGTCCTCAGTGATGACTAGCGTATTGATCGCCTGCGGGAGACTCTCGAAGAAGGCGACATCCTCTGGGCGAACCGCCGCGCTGGCCTCATTCGCCTCGAATGTCGGGCGATTCTGCGTCATCTGTGCCTTGTACTGCTCAACCGTCATGCCCTGCTCAAACCGTTCGCGGGTAATCGCCATGTGCTGTATCCCTCTGCTGTTGCAAGCCGCGCTGCGCTCCATCTGAGCGCCCGTCCCAATGCTTCCCATTGTGAAGCTTTCCTACAGAGAGATAGCGCGCACGTGGGCTATGCGTCAAGGCGCAGCAGGGCAGAGGTCAGGGCAGGGCACAGGGCAGAATCCTGGCCGGATGAAGCAGCGCGGCGGCCCGCGCAAGCAGGCTGCCTGGAGTCACGGCGTCAGGCGCCAGCCGTCGGCTCGCCACGCCGCGTCAGCGCAATCACTGGAATCTCGCGGGTGATCTTCGCCTGATGGTCGGCGAAAAAGGGATAGCGCTCCACAATGCTGCTCCAGAGTCGGGCGCGCTCCTCACCCTCCACGACACTGGCGGTGGCCTCAAACGTGTCGGCTCCAACCTCGACCGTCACCTGTGGATGTGCGACCAGATTGCGATACCAGTCGGGGTGCGTCGCCGCTCCCGCATTCGAGGCGATCACGAGCCAGCGATCACCGTCGGGGATAGACATCATCGGGGTCGTGCGGCGCTGGCCGCTCTTCGCGCCTATGGTCGTGAGCAGCAGCAGTGGCCTGCCCGCCATTGGCCCGCCTGCCGCCTGGCGACTCGCGCGAAACTCTTCAATCAGATGGCGATTGTAGTCGTGTTGCTTCGTCATAGGTTCTCCTGGCGTCATTGCGCGCCTGCTCAGCGAATGAGTCGGCGAGATGCCTCAGACCACATTCGTGAAGCGGGCGACGATCAGCAGCAGCACCAGCATCGAGATCAGCGCCTCGACCATCATCAGCAGCTTGGCGCGGCGGGTCAGCGGTACCGTGTCGGCGGGGCTGAGCGCGGTGGCCGAGCAGAAGGCGAGGAAGAGATAATCCACGAAGCCCGCGCGCCAGCCGGTGTGGTTGCCGCCCTGCTGCTGCGGAAACTGAAAATCGGCGGCCTGATGCGCGTTGCGATGGCGGATGAGCGGGCCGTCGCCATCCACCTCCCAATACCAGGAGGCAAAGACCAGCACATTGCTGGCCCACAGCAACACGCCCGACGTTAAGATATCGTAGGGCTTGAGCGAGGTGAGATCGCGCACCAGCAGCGCCACCGAGCTCGCCAGCGCCAGCGTGAGAACCGCCAGCAGCACATACGAGAAGATGCGCGAGACGCGATGCGGCAGATGACGATCGACCAGGCGCAGGATGATCGGCGGCGTGACCAACACCGCCTCGACCGCCAGCAGCAGCCAGCGTGGGCCAAACACAACGTCTCCAGGCAATCGCAGGTAGAGGACGCCAACCAGCAACGCCCCTGTCGCCGCGAGCAGGAATTGCGCCACGCCAATCTTCGTGGGCTGCGCGGTCGCCTGTTTCATCTTCTCGCCTCACCTACGCGCATGATCCTCTATGCATTCTATGCTAACCAACGTGGCCTGTGCAGGCCAGGCAGACACTCTGGATAGTGGAATGCCAGTCACTATCATACGCTAAGCGGGCGGCGTGTGGCAGCAAAAACGCGCCCGCACTGAAATCAGCCAGCGGGGCGCGCATAGGGGGAGGAAGCGAGGGCCTAGCCCTGACCTGCAGTGCCGTAGAACTTCGGCACATTCATGTTGTAGAACTCGGCTTCGAGGAACTCCAGCAGAAGCGCGAAGTTCAGGATGTCAGTATCATTGGAGAGCGTCCCCGAGGGGTCTGGCCCGCCATTGAGACTGGCGACAAAGGGGGTTACCGCCGACACGATGTCGGACTGGGAGATTGGTTTATCGAACGCGCCGTTCGCGCTGATGGGCGCGCCCAGCAGCACATCGAGGAAGCCCGCATGCCGCGCCTCGATGGTGAGGATCGAGCCAGCGGCCTTCAGGTTATCCTTGCTGGAGATGGCTGGAGCCGCCATGAGATAGGCGCCCACGCCGAGATTCTCGAAGGTCATCGAGTCCTTCGCGAAGGTCTGGATGTCAGGCGCGTTGAGGCCTTTGAAAGTCGGCTTGGGGCGCGCGTTCGAGCCAAGCGCCTGCTGCAAGAACGCGACGTGTCCGTTTTCGTCGTTCTGAATCTCGACGAATTGTGGACCAGCACTGCTCAGACTCCCCAGCGACTTCCTGACCGCTTCGACGTGGCTCTGCTGCGTGCTATTGGCGAGCGCTGAGGATGACGTCAATCGCGGCGCCGCAGACATACGCTGGCCATTGAGGGCGATGAACGCGCCGACCGGGGCAACGACCGCGCCTGTTACGAGCGATGCGCGCACGAGCGAGCGACGAGACATTGGGCGGTTTCCGCTGGGGGATGTCGCGCGAGGGGACTCGTCACCGTCCTGGGGAGGAAGCGTTTGCTTCTCCATTGTAGTGAAACTCCTTGGCATTGTTGCCGCACTAACAATCGTCTCAGTCGTCTCCTGTTACGTCCATGAGCAAGACCCACTCGACGAAAGGAGCCAAAGGAGACATCCGCGCCTGTGGCGAGATAACCGCACGCAACTCCTAATCGTGGCCACAATAGAGTTACATCGCATCGTTTCCCGTGAAGGCGCCTTCTCCGGGACCCGCGATGCGACAGCGATGATCAGCGCTCCTTCTCATATACACACCACATCACGGGATTGGATGAATCGCCGTGAATCAATCGCCAGGAGGAGATTCTGGCTACAGGCAGCGGGTGAGTGTGCAAGCTGCATGCCAAGAAGCAGCCTATAAAACCGTGATTCTGCTCTTGCTTCCAACGGGTCGGCGCCAAAGATGGGGTAAGGTGGCTCATTCCTTTTCGCAACATCAGCGCATCATGGCTGCGGCTGCACATGGAGGTTGTCGAGAAGCAGCCTGCCGTGGCACGTCACGTGCTCCCTGCTCGCCGTCATCTGGCGGCGTCATCTGGCGGCGTCATCTGGCGGCGTCATCTGCAATCTGCGGTCTCGTGTAGTTTTTCGTATGTGGACGTTGGAGAACAGGCGCCTTGAGCGGGCAGCCACGCATGCAAGGATCGAACATGCCATTAGCACAGAGCGCTTCACGAACGCATCTGATACGCACTCGTATCGCACGCGCATGCGAGGGCGCAGGGCTGATCGTTCTCCTGCTGGCCTTCTGGGCGGGCGCGCTCACTTTACCTGGCTCGGCTCCGGCGCCGAAGACCGCGCTCGCCAATCGCCAGCGCCTGGACCACGAACTCCAGCGTGCGCAGATGTCCCTCGGTGTTCCCAGCTTGCTGTTGGCGCCCATCAGAGTGCAGGAGCAGGTGGTGCGCGCCGCTGACCGCAGCCCCACGGAGAATGATCAGGTAGCCGCCAGCGACTACGCGCTGCTCTATGCGGCGACGCGCCATGTGGAGCAGACGGCCAGCGTGACGCTGCGCGACCAGGCCAACGGCGAGGCTGAACTGATGATGACGGCGCTCACCGCCGCCCGCGCGCAGCGCTTCCCCTATGTTTTTGCATACCAGGCGCGGCTGGAACAGGCGCAGGCGCAACTCACCAGTGCGCACACCATCCGCGACTATGCCAGCGTCGAGGCGCTGCTCGCAGGGCAACTGGACGCGCTGCGCACGATGGGGCCAGCCTATGTCGTCTATCAGCGCCTGTGCGCACAGCTCCAGACAATGCGGCTGGCGGGCATCCCTTCGGCGCTGGGCGAGGCCGCCGCTGCGCAGGACGAGGCGGCCTTTCGCGATGGCGCCACGCCGCAACGCTATCGTGCGCTGATCCCGGTGATGCAGGCGCAAATGCAGCAAGTCACGACCGATCTCACGCAGGTCTTGCTCACAAACCCCAGCGCAGCGCTGGGTCAGGTCCAGGCCAGCATTGATGCGCTGCGCACGATCGGCGACACGTCCGACGCCGCCACCTTCGAGCGCGAGCGTGACGCCGCTGCCCACGCGCTGACGGCCCCCGGCGCTGCAGCAGCGCGGCTCAACGCAGCGCAGCTATTCACCAGGCAGGTCATAGAGATGGCGCTGCCGCTGCTGCGGCTGCATGCGCAGCAAGACATCCAGGCATTGGGCGCGCTGCTGACAACTGCCCAGCGGCAGCGTTTGCTCGACCCATTCACTGGCGCCACCTACCCCGCCGCCTACGAGTACGCGGATGTGACGGTGGGCTACCCGCATATTGTCACCGAACTGCGCGCGGCTAAGACAGCGGGCGACGTGCAGGCCGCCGACGACGATGCCACCGTGATGAGTGAGAGCCTCAGCGCTCTGCTTGCCGACCTGAAAGACAAGACGCCGCCAGCGCAGCCACACGCGACTGACCAGCGCCTGCTCCAGCAGATGGGATTCACCCAGGGCAAGGTCATTGTCGTCTCGCTGGTGGAGCAGGTCATTCGCTTCTACCAGGATGGCAAGCTGGTCAACTGGTCTTATGTGACGACAGGGCGCCCGGAACTCCCCTCGCCGCCGGGTGTTCACGTCGCCATCAGCAAAGCCTCGCCAGTGCTGTTTGTCTCGCCAGAGCCGCGCACGTCGCCGCTGTGGTTCGAGCCAACGCCCGTCAGCTATGCCATCCTCTACGACGCGCCGGGCAATGACTTCATCCACGATGGCTGGTGGCGCAGCGAGTTTGGCCCTGGCACACAACTCCCGCACTACGACCCCATCGCCTTCAATGGCGGTTCACACGGCTGCATCAACTTGCCGCTGAAGATCATGAAGTGGGTCTACGACTGGACGCCAGTGGGAGCGCCCGTGGTTGTCTATTGACCACGGCTGAAGCGCTATCACACCGCCGCCTGCTGCGGGTGCTGCCCCGTCTCCGCCTGCGCCTGCGGGCCAACGCGCGCGCTGCGACTGATGCGGCGGGCGAGCAGCAGCGCCACGAGCAGCGCGACTCCCTGCACGCCAGCCCCGACGTAGAACGGCAGCCGTAGCGCCGTACTCGCCAGCGCCGCGCCGAGTAGCGGGCCGACAAACCATGAGAGTTGAGAGGGCAGCAGCGAGAAGTTGAGGATGCTGGCGCGGCGCTCCACTGGCGCCAGCGTCGCCAGCAGCGCCACTACCGTCGCACCCAACCCGCCCTGGAAGAGGCCCACCCCGAAGACGGCGGCTTGCAGCGGGAAGAGGCGTGGCGCCAGCCCTTCGGCGAGGATGCCCAGGCTCAGCGCCGCCAGGATGATCGGCAGCACACGCCAGCGCCCGATGATGTCGCCCAGGCGACCCCACAGCGGCGTCGTCACCGCCATCGCAATGCCCGCCGCCGTCAGTGTTGCGCCGATCATCGAGGGGAGCAGGCTGATGGGGCCAGTATCGAGCCGCTGCAACAGAATCGGCAGGAACTGCTGGAAGATTGCCGTCCCGAACGTCGCGAGGAAGTAGAGCGCGAAGAGGCCGACGACCAGCCGCGACGAGAGGATGTCATCCACCGCGCGGCGCAAGAGTTGCCCCACGCGCGCCTGCCCCATGCCGACGCGCTTCTCCTCGCGCACGATCAACGTCATCGCCACGCCCATCAGCGCCGAGGCCACCGCGTCGCCAAAGAGCAGTGGACGAATGCCGAAGGTCTGCGCCACATAGCCGCCAACGAGCGGGCCAACCGATGAGCCGATGGGGAAGCCAGCGCTGGCCACGCCGACCGCCAGCCCCAGCCGCTTGCGTGGGGTCGCGTCGGCCAGCATCGCCAGCATCACGCCGGTATTGCCAAAGACGAAGCCTCCCAGCAGTTGCGCCACCGCCAGAAACCACACGTTCGGGCTGAACGCCGCCAGCGAGAAGAGTACCCCCTCGACATAGGCGCTGCGCACGATGATCAGCTTGCGGCTGTAGCGGTCGGCCCAGACACCCCAGAAGGGCAGCAGTGGCAGGCCAATCACAAAGCCGAGCGAGGCGAGAATGCCCGTCCAGAAGGCGATCTTGCCCATCGGCACGCCTAGCTCTTGCAGAAAGAGCGGGCGGAATGCGTTCAGGTGGCCAAACGCCTGCGACTCGACGACCCCGGCGAGGGTGAAGATGAAGAGCAGCACGCGCCAGTCGTTGGCGTGCGCGGAGCTGGGCGGCTCTGCGGAGGATTGGGTGATCATCTCAGACATGCGGCGCGTGTCGCCTCCCTGCGCGGTGGTCTTGATCGAGTTCGTAATCGTGTTCGTAGCGATAGTGTTCGTAGAGGTCGGCGTCCTGGCGAATCACCGCGAGCGCGAAGATGACCACGATGATGGGCCAGTCATCGCGCAACGGCGTCCAACTTCCGGTCACGCGGCAGCAGACGCCGAAGTTCAGCGCCATGGTGGCGGCATTCGGTTATTGGGCTGGCGCTGCATCGCCCCGCTCCTCTCGTCTCTGGCGTCGCAAGCCGCCCAGGTCTGCCGTCTCGTACGATGACACTTGTAGCGCACGACTGGCGCGCCTCGCAACCAGACGCTTCGTGGTGCGACAGTCAGCATATCATGCGCGCTCTAAAAATGTTGGCGCCTGAGGCATGGCTGCGCAGGGATCGGGGGCGTCAGGGCAGAGGCGGGGCTACTTGGTATCATGGGGTCCATCTCGTTCGGAGGCTGTGTAGTCGTGTCCTGCAACGGGGGGGCACGACGTGCATCGAAATGCATCAAAACGTAGCTCCCACGCTGACGCACAGTAGCCTGAATGTATTACGCTCTTTACTTGCCAAAGTGGGTCAGGTAAACTTGCGCCGCGTCGGGCGGACAGGTGGACTGGCAGTGAAAGAGCATCTAGCCATGCGTGAAGGCATGCCGCACGGTGAAGCGGAGCAGTTCGCTGGTGTACGGGTCGGAGTGGACGTGACAGACCGCGAGCGCAGTCGAGTCGCGCTGGATGTGGCGGGTACATCGGCGCTGACACGTGCGCGCTGGCGCTGGCTACGCTCGAACTGGTGCGTCGGTTCTCTCGTCGGCGCGATTGCGCTTGGACTTGGCCTGTACCATATCGGGGAGCCAAGTTTGTGGTTTGACGAGATGCTCTCGGTAGAGCGGGCCAGCCAGCCCCTGCCAATGTTGTGGCGCATTGTAAACGCTTCCCAGCCGAATATGGCTCTGTACTACTTCATTCTGCACTTTTGGCTCAGGTTTACTTCTCTGCTGGGCTTCCAGCCTACTGAAGCGGTGGTGCGTTTCCCTTCAGCCGTCTTCGCTGCCGGGGCCGTGGTGGTCCTGTTTCTACTGGTACGCCACCTGTTTGGCCTGCTGGTTGGACTGACCGGCGCCGCTCTCTACATGTTCAATACGGTACAACTGATTGATACCCAGGATACCCGCTCGTACGCTTTGCAACTTCTGTTCCTGATCTTTGGCTGGTATGCGTTGCTGATGGCGCTGACCACGGACAGACACCAGAAGCGCTGGCTGATTGGCTATGTAGTGGCCATGACTCTCGCAGTCTATACGCATTATTTCAGTCTGCTCGTGCTATTTGCGCAAGGTGTGGCGCTGCTGGCCCTGCTGCTTCTGCCAACGGCCTGGCAGCAGCGGACGCGCAACCTTTTTCGCCCGCTGCTCGTTAGCTTGAGTGGCATAACCATTCTGGTGCTCCCCATGATGTATGCCAGTCGCGTGGGCGCACAGACCGGCTGGCTGCCTATTCCGGAACCCAAGGCCATGCTGAGTCTGCTGAAGGTTTTTGCGAACGGCAGTAGCGCCTATCTGCTCCTGATTGGGGCTATGACCGTTCTGGGTCTGCTGACTGCGTCGCTGGCCTCTTTCCCGGACGGTCAGCGGCTTCTTGCTCGTATGTCCTTTGTGTCGGGTTCTGACGACAAGCGGATGGCTCGGTATCAACTGCTCGCACCGTTTGGCCTGGCGCTCATTTGCTGGCTCTGGGCGCCGATTATAGTCAGCTACGTTGTGACACATATCTCGATCCATCTGTTTTCGTCGCGCTATCTGGTCGCGACTCTACCAGCCTTTTGCTTGCTGGCAGTTCTGGGGTTGTGGGCGTTGCCCTGGCGTTGGGTCAGAGCCTTCGTCGCTCTGGGCTTGGTCCTTCTTGCCATGATCTTTGTGCCCAACTATTATGCCAGCGCCCAGGTTGAACAGTGGAATACTGGCGCCTTCTGGATTGAGCAGCACTATCAGCCGAACGACGGCCTGGTGTGCTACGACAACTTGAAGGGCTGCCAGGTGGGGCTCGAATACTACTTTCACGCATACCCTACTCAGGCCCATTTTGACGCCGACTCGCCTGGCTCATTCTCCTATGTCCAGTACGATCTACAACGGCCAGCCTATACCCCCGATGCCGCCCAGGCGGTCAATCCCGCCGCCCTGCAACAGTACGCCGCCGAGCACCCCCGCCTCTTCTACATCATCGCGCATCTCGGCAACCAGACCGAAGTTCAGCGCTCCACGGCGGCAGTTGCCTGGCTCAATAGCCATTACCAGCTTATAGGCCACATGCAGTCTGGGACGGTGAATGTGTATCTGTACAACACGCGATAAATGGACCACGCTCTTCGTAGAGGCTGTCGGCCAACACCACGCTGAACTGAAAGCCGAGGGCGAGTAGCTCCTCGATGAGTTCGACTGCCAACGGCGGCTTGATAGAGCAAACGACGGTCACCGTGGCCTGCGTGTCGGCTCCTACAGGCGCTTCTCGCAACCAGACGCTTCGTGGTGCGACAATCAGCATATCATGCGCGTTCTAAAAAGTGTTGGCGCCTGAGGCATGGCTGCGACATGGCTGCGCAGGGAGACGCTCGACAGGCGCTTGACAGGATGAGAGAACAGGCGGAGACCTCTATGGTGGCGGTCGAGAGCGAGCAGGAACTCCATCGCAGCGAACTCTACATCAATCGTGAGATCGCAGCGCTCGCCTTCATCCGGCGTGTGCTCGAAGAGGCGCAGTCGCATCGGCATCCACTGCTGGAGCGTGTCAAGTTCCTCAGCTTCGTCAGCGTGCAGATGGACGAGTTTCTGATGGTGCGGATGGCCGGCCTGCACGATCAGCTCTCGGCCAGTGTCCGCACGCACGGCCCCGATGGCCTGACCCCAGAGGAGCAGATTCTGGCGTTGCGCCCACTCATCCATGAGACACTGACCGACCAGCGTCGTACATATTTTGACGATGTTCTGCCGCATCTGGCCGAGGCGGGTGTGCAGATTCTCGACTATGCCGAGTTGACCGAGGCGCAGCGCGAGGAGGCCGCCGCCTACTTCCATCGCGAGGTCTTCCCGGTGCTGACGCCGCTCGGTGTAGATAGCAGCCATCCCTTCCCGCTGATCTCCAGCCGCAGTCTGAATCTGGCCGTCAGCCTGCGTGATCCGCTGGCGGGCGAGCTGTTCGCCCGGCTCAAGGCGCCGCCCACACTGCGCAGGCTCGTGCCGATCACTCCGGCTGGACGCGAGCGCCGCCGCAGTGCGCCGAAACGCGCCGCCTTTGTCTGGCTGGAACAACTGATCGCCGCGCACCTCGACCAGCTCTTTCCCGGCATGGAGATCATCGCAGCCTACCCCTTCCGCGTGCTGCGCGACGCCGACTTTGAGATTCAGGTGGATGAGGCGGGCGACCTGCTGGCCACCGTCGAGCAGGGGCTGCGGGAACGCCGCTTCGGCTCGGTCGTGGCGCTGCTCGTCCAGGCCGACACGCCCACATCGGTGCGCGACGTGCTGGTGGACAATCTGGAGATGAATCCCGCCGATGTCTATGAACTAGCGAGTCCGCTGGGAATGAGCGACCTGGCCGAGTTGCTGGACCTCGACCGCCCCGACCTGAAGGATCGGCCGATCCTTGCACGCACCCCCATCGAGCTGCGCCGCGCCAACGGCATCTTTGCGGCGATTCAGCGCGGCGACATCCTGCTGCACCATCCCTACGACTCGTTCAGCAGCGTGGTGGAGTTCATCCAAACGGCGGCGCGCGACCCACAGGTGCTGGCCATCAAGCAGACGCTCTATCGCGTGGGCGGCAATTCGCCGATTGTGGCTGCGCTGCTCGAAGCGGTGGAGGCCGGCAAGCAGGTCGCGGTGATGGTAGAGCTGAAGGCGCGCTTCGACGAGGAGAACAACATCGAGTGGGCGCGCATGCTGGAGCGCGCGGGCGTGCATGTCGTCTATGGCCAGGTGGAGCTGAAGACGCACGCGAAGGTGGCGCTGGTGGTGCGGCGCGAGGGCGGTGGCCTGCGTCGCTACGTCCACCTCGGCACTGGCAACTACAACGCCTCGACGGCGCGGGTCTACGAAGACTATGCCTTGCTGACCTGTCGGCCAGACATCGCGGAAGACGCCTCGCATCTGTTCAATATGCTGACCGGGTTCGCGCGTGGCGTCACCTATCAGAAGTTGCTGGTGGCGCCGACGACGCTGCGCGCTGGGCTGATGCAGCGCATCGAGCGCGAGATCGAGCGCGCGCGCGCGGGCGGCCAGGGGCGGCTGATCTTCAAGATCAACGCCATCGTTGACAAAGAGTTCATCCAGGCGCTCTATCGCGCGTCGCAGGCGGGCGTGCAGATTGATCTGCTGGTGCGCGGCATGTGCTGCCTGCGTCCCGGCATTCCTGGCGTCAGCGAGAACATCCGCGTGACGAGCCTGGTGGGTCGCTTTCTGGAGCATAGCCGCATCTACTACTTCGCCAACGGTGGCGCAGAGGGCGAAGATGAGGTTTATCTGGGAAGCGCCGACCTGATGCCCCGCAACCTCGATCACCGCGTCGAGGCGCTCTTCCCCGTGGAGGACCCGACGCTACGCGCGCAGTTCAGCCGCTTTGCGCTGCCCGCCTACCTGCGCGACACTGCCAACGCCCGCCGTCTGCTGCCCGATGGCAGCTACAAGCGCATCAAGCCGCCCAAGGGCGTCCCACCGTTCGATGTGCAGCAGTGGTTCGCGCGGCAGGCGCCCGACCTGCTCGACGAGATCATCGCCGAGCCAGGTACGCGCCCGATCACGCTGCCGGGCAGTGTGTAGGGGCGACCTCACCCCCCGCTCCCGCAAGGAGAGGGGGAATCAGACCTCTGGACTCCCCTCGCCCTGTGGGAGAGGGGTTGGGGGTGAGGTCTGGCGCCACGCCAACCACCATCCAGACCCGCCTACTCCAGAATATCGCGGTTGCGCAGCGCCAGATAGCTGATGAAGACGAACAGCGCGCAGTAGGCGAGCGAGACGATCAGCGCGTGGGCGGCGCCGACCGATGCGACGCCAGATGTGAACGGATAGGGGCCGTCGCCTGCCCAGGTGATGAGCGCGTTGGTGTTGACGCCCATCAGGTAGTCGGGGATGTGCGCGATGGCGTTGAGCAGCGGGCTTTCGAGCGGGAAGGCGCTAAACACAGCCAGGATGTCGGTCGTGACGACCTCGACCACGATGAAGACCAGCGGCCCCGCGATGGCCCCTGCGACTGAGCGGGTGAGCGTGCCAATCCAGACGGCGATGAGCGCGTAGGCGAAGATGTTGAATGCCACCGCTAGCCAGTAGACGATGATCTCACCGAAGAGCTCGGCGCTGAGGGCGCCAGCGGCCTGCGGCAGACCGAATGCCAGGCCCAGCAGTCCGACCAGCGCGCTCACGATCAGCGCCAGCGCCGCCAGCAGCAGTGCGAGGATTGCTAGCGCGACGATCTGCGCTGCCAGCAGACGCCCACGCCCCACCCCGCGCGCGAGCGAGAGCCGCAGCGTGCTGTAGCTATACTCCGAGCCGATCAGCGCGCCCGCCAGCACGACGAACAGGAGCACCCCTAGATAGGAGATGACGCCCGCGCCGACGCCGAGCGCGCCGGGAAAGGTCAGCGTCTGCCCCTGGTACATTGCGGAACGAGAGTCGGATGTGTCGCTGAAATAGACGCCATACAGCACCAGCACGACGAGCAAATAACCCACTAGCAGCAGACTTGTCAGGGTGATCATCATGGCGCGCCGTCGCCACGCGAGAAAGAGTTCCCAGCGCACCAGCCGAGCAAACTCCGTGAGCCAGTTTCCATCGGAGGGCGGCGCAGCTGGCTCGGCGATGAAGGCAGGGGGCGGTGTGGTTGAAGCGATCATGCCTGGCCTCCTTGCGCGCTCGCATCGGTCGCGGGAGCAGGGGCCGCGTCGGCTGCCGGAACTGGCGTGGCAGGCGCCGAGGGAGCAGCGGGCGTGACGCTGCTATAGGCGGGCGCCATGCTCGTGAGCGTCGCGCCGCCAGTGAGCGAGAGGAAATATTGCTCCAGGCTGGCCTCGTGCCGACGCACCTCGGCAGGAGTGACGCCCGCGCCGACGAGCAGCGCATTCAGGTCGGCGGCGCGCTCGTGCGGCGCGCTAACAAGTAGCTGCCAGGCGCCGGGCGTGGCAGTGCGCAGATAGCTGGCGTAGGGCGCCCACGGCAGGTTCGCCTGGTGCAGCGCCTGTGCGGCGCGGTGCGCGCCATCGGGCTGATCGAAGCTGAGCAGCACGCCACGGCTCGCCTGCAAGAGTTCCTCCACGTCGCCCTGGGCGATCAAGCTCCCAGTCTGGATGATGGCGACGCGCGTGCAGACCTGCTGCACCTCGTAGAGCAGGTGGCTGGAGAGAAGCACCGTGACGCCACGCTGCGCCAGCCGTGCGATCAAGCTCCGTACCTCGCTGATGCCCGCGGGATCGAGGCCATTGGTTGGCTCATCGAGGATGACTAACTCCGGGTCGGTCAGCAGCGCCGCCGCGATGCCCAGTCGCTGCTTCATGCCCAGCGAATATTTGCGGTAAGCGTCATCAGCGCGGGCAGCCAGTCCCACCTGCTCCAGCGCCCAGGAGATGCGCGTGTGCGTCGCAGGTGTAGAGGCCAGACCAGCGAAGGTGGCGATGCCGCGCAGGTTATCGCGCGCGTTGAGGTAGGGGTAGAACGTCGGCTGCTCGACAACCGCGCCGATGCGCCGGAGCGCCGCCTCGCGCCGCATTTCGCTGGTGAAGTCCTGGCCAAAGACGCTGATCGCGCCACTGGTGGGCCAGACGAGGCCGAGCAGCATACGCAGCGTAGTGGTCTTGCCAGAGCCATTCGGCCCCAGCAGCGCGAAGACATCGCCGCGTCGCACTTCCAGCGAGAGGTCTTGCACGGCCAGCCGCGCGCCAAATTGCTTGGTGAGCCGCTCGGTGCGCAGAATCACCTCTGGCGGCTGCGCGATCGCTGGGGGCGCCTGTTGCGCCACGGTGGTCGTCATATCCCCAAAACTCCTCCCGAATGCCTCCCGAACTCCTCCTGTGCGCCTGGGCGCTCGTCGCATCGTTCAGTATAGAGGCGACGGGCGAACGCGGTCAACGACGAACGCACGACGAACGCACGAC
>JAICSR010000584.1 GCA_025936795.1 Ktedonobacterales bacterium
AGCCATGCTAGAATGGAGAATTAGATATATCGTTATCGTAACTGGTGGCCACGCCGCCAGACAGCCCACAGGATGTTTGGGCTGACTCCGGGAGGATTCGGGAGGATTCGGGTTTGCTGGGATTGTATCCTTTTCCTGATGGCTCACAGGCGCTCGTCGCTGCGCTGATCCTCGTCGCCGTCCTGGCGCTGGTTGTCATGCGACCACGCAAGCTGGATGTCGCCTGGTTCGCCGGGGGCGGCGCGCTGTTGGCGCTCGCGCTCGGCCTGCTCTCGGCGCACGCGCTGCTGACCATCGCGCACGATACCTGGGACGCCGCCGCGACGCTGATCGCGCTCTTCGTGCTCTCGGAGTCGCTCGACGCCAACGGATTCTTCACCTGGGCGGCGCTGCGGCTGGCGCGCATAGCCAACGGCTCCGGCGCGCGGCTCTATGGGCTGGCGCTGCTGCTGACCACGGCGACGGCGGCGCTGCTGGCGAATGATGGCGCGGTACTGATGCTGACGCCGATCTTCGCGCGGCTGCTGACGCGCATCTACCCGGAGCGGCGCCTGCAACTGCCCTACATCTTCGCGGTGGGCTTTCTCGCCGATGCGATGAGCGCACTGTTTGTGCCAAGTAACCTCACCAATATCATCCTCGCCGACGCCAATGGGCTGAGCTTCACGCGCGTCGCCCTGTGGATGGCGCTGCCGATGCTGACGGCGTTCGTCGTCGCGGGAACGGCGTTTGGCGTGCGCTTTCGGCGCGCACTGGCCAAGCCGTTCGATGTGACGGCCCTCGCCGCGCCGGAGAGTGTCGTGCGCGACCGGCTGCTCTTTCGCGCTGGCTGGCTGGCGCTGGGTGGGCTGGTGGTGGGCTACATCGTCGGCGGCGAGCTGGGCTTGCCCGTCGCGCTGATCGCGGGGGCGGCGGCGCTCGGCATGCTTGCGCTGACCCAGGCGCGCGGCGTGCGCACGGTGGGCGCGTCGCTGCGCGGCGCGCCGTGGAGCGTGTTGATCTACGCCATCGGCATGTTTGTGGTCATCACGGCGGCGTACAACGCACACACGTTGAACTTCTTGACGGAGCCGCTGGCTCGCCTGGTCAGCCCCCCTGCTGGTCGCGTCGCCGCCGTGGGCGCTGGCTCACTGCTGGCGCTGTTGGCCGCTGCGGTGAACAATCTGCCCGCCTCACTGATTGGCGTGCTGGTGTTGCGCGCCGCCACGCACGCCAACCATCTCGCGATCTACGCGATCATCCTCGGCGTAGACATCGGGCCGAAGCTGACGCCGTTTGGCTCGCTGGCGACACTGCTCTGGCTGGGCATCCTGGAGCGCAATGGCATCCACATCTCGTGGGGACACTTCATCCGCGAGAACTGGTGGGTGACGCTGCTGACGCTGGCCGCCGCACTGGGCGCGCTGTATCTGGTGAGCTTCGCGCTGCTGTAGGCGACGCAAGCCAATACGAACCGAGCCGAGCTGATGAGAGCCGACGCTAGCCTGCGTTCGTCCCGCTCGAATCGGGAGTCGCCACCGCTTGCCGGCCGTCGGCGACCGGCGTCTGCGCAGCCATCTGTGTGAGCAGCCGCCCGACGAGCGCGAACCAGACGGGCACGAGCACGAGCGAGGGCAGCGATATGACGAAGGCGCCTGTATTGAAGGGCGCGGTCAGCGAGTAGGCGACGAGGTCCCAGGCGATGAAGATGCCGATGATGCGCATGGCCATGGGGGCGCGCCACGATGCCGCGATGATCCACAGCGCGGCCAGCACGTTGACGAAGAGGCGCAGGCTGAGGTATTGCCCGATCGGTGAGCCGCCGAGCTGCATCCCGTCGCTAATCATGTCGCCGATCAACCAGA
>JAICSR010000192.1 GCA_025936795.1 Ktedonobacterales bacterium
CTGGCCCCCTCTCCTGCAAGGAGAGGGGGAATCCGAACTCCCCTCTCCCGCACAGCGGGGGAGGGGCTGGGGGAGGGGGCGCGCTCTGGCACAGCATACGACAAGCGCCCGCCCACACGCAGCCAAGCGCGCGAGCGAGCGCTTATTCAGACGCCTGCGCAGTAGTGAACCGTGCTAGTGGAACTGCGCCGCCTCAGTCGAGCCAGCCAGCGCCGTCGTCGAGGACTCGCCGCCCGCGATGACCTGCGCCACCTCGTCGAAGTAGCCCGTGCCGACCTCACGCTGATGGCGGGTGGCTGTGTAGCCATGCGGCTCGTCGGCGAACTCCTGCTGCTGGAAGTCGGAATAGGCCGCCATGCCGCGCTCGCGATAGCCGCGCGCCAGATCGAACATGCTGTAGTTCAGCGCGTGGAAGCCCGCCAGCGTGACGAACTGGAACTTGTAGCCAAGCTCGCCAAGGCGCTGCTGGAAGTGGGCGATGGTCGCCTCGTCGAGCTTTTTCTTCCAGTTGAACGAGGGCGAGCAGTTGTAGGCGAGCAGCTTGCCGGGGAACTGCGCGTGAATCGCCCTGGCGAAGCGCTCGGCCTCCTTGATGTTTGGCTCAGCCGTCTCGCACCAGATCAGGTCGGCGAAGGGCGCATAGGCCAGTCCGCGCGCGATGGCCTGCTCGATGCCCGCGTTCACGCGATAGAAACCCTCTACCGTGCGCTCGCCCGTCAGGAAGGCGTGGTCGCGCTCGTCCACATCGGAGGAGAGCAGGTTGGCGCCATTGGCGTCCGTGCGCGCGACGAGCAGCGTTGGCACGGCGGAAACATCGGCGGCGAGCCGCGCCGCGACGAGATGGCGGATGGCGGTGGAGGTTGGCGCCAGCACCTTGCCACCCATATGGCCGCACTTCTTCTCGGAGGCAAGCTGATCCTCGAAATGGACGCCAGCGGCGCCCGCCTCGATCATCGCCTTCATCAGTTCAAAAGCGTTCAGCGGGCCACCGAAGCCCGCCTCGGCGTCGGCCACAATCGGCGCAAACCAGTGGGTCGTGTCGCGCCCTTCAGAATGGTCAATCTGGTCGGCGCGCTGCAACGCCTGGTTGATGCGCTTGACCACCGCTGGCACACTGTTGGCGGGGTAGAGGCTCTGGTCGGGATACATCTGCCCGGCCAGGTTGGCGTCGGCGGCGACCTGCCAGCCGCTGAGATAGATTGCCTTCAGGCCAGCCTTGACCTGTTGCACGGCCTGATTGCCCGTTAGCGCGCCCAGCGCCGCGATGTACGGCTCCGCGTGGAGCAGCTCCCAGAGGCGCTCGGCGCCCAGCCGCGCCAGCGTATGCTCGATCACGACCGAGCCGCGCAGGCGCATGACGTCTTCCGCACTATAGGGACGGGTGATGCCCTGCCAACGGGCGTCGTGCTGCCAGTTCTCCGCCAAAGCCGCAGCGGTTTGCTGAGAGCGAGGCTGCTGCGCATGATCTGTGTGATGCGCATGGCCGTTGTGGCCAGCGTCGCCATCCATCATGTCTGTCTCTCCTTCGCGCCATCTCTGGCGCTGCACTGCTTCGTGTGTGGGCGTTGGCTCATCGTTGCGCCAACGCGCCTGCGTACCTAACATATACGGGTGACAGCATACCCCCAAATCAAGTATAATCAACGTAGTAGTTCGTTATCGCTAGTATAAGGCGCGGTTATGAACCTGCAACAGTTGCGCACGTTCCGCGTGGTCGCACAGCAGCGAAGCTACTCACGCGCCGCGCAGTTGCTCTATCTGAGCCAGCCGGGCGTCTCGTTGCAAGTGCGCGCGCTGGAGCAGAGCATCGGCATGGCGCTCTTCGAGCGCTTCGGACGACAACTGCGGTTAACCGAGGCAGGCGTGGCGCTGCTCGAATACGCCGACCGCATCCTCTCACTGGTGGATGAGTCGCAGCAGGCGCTCGAAGAGCTGGGCAACGCACGCCGGGGCATCGTGCGCGTGGCGGCCAGCACCACCGCTGGCATCTACATCGTGCCGCGCGCGCTGGGCGGCTTCCATCGGCAGAATCCCGGCGTGCGGCTGACACTCGATGTCGTCAATCGCTTCACCGTCGCCGAGCGCCTGCTGCGCGACGAAGTGGATGTCGCAGTGATGGGCCTGATCGAGGACGCCCACGACCTCCAGGTTGAACTATTCCTGCCGAACGAACTGGTCGTGATCGCCTCCCCGCGTCACCCGCTGGCCCAGCGCAAGCAGATTCCCGTCGCCGATCTGGTGGGCGAGACACTGCTGCTGCGCGAGCAAGGCTCTGGCACGCGCACCGACATCGAGCGCATGTTTGCCAAGGGGCAGTTGGTGATGCGTCTGGGCATGGAGCTACGCAGTAGTGGCGCCATCAAGCAAGCCGTGGCCGCCGACCTGGGCATCGCCATCATCCCCATGCGCGCCATCGAGCTGGAGATTCTGGCCAAGCGCCTGGTGACGCTGAATGTCGAGGGCTTCCCCATCCGCCGCGACTGGAGCATCGCGCGGCGCGCAGGCCGTCGCCTCTCCGCCGCCGCCAACGCCCTGTGGGATTACCTGCTGCTCTACCGCGACGAGGCCTCACTCGAATTCGCGCTCGCCTGAGGTCCGCGCTGGTCTCCCGCGCCATCCGCCGCGCCATCCACGGCGCTGGCGTCGTGCGCCTCACGCGCCTCACGCAACTGCACCGTCTGAATCGGGTAGGGGATCGAGATGCCCTCTTCACGGTAGCGCCTGCGCAGCCGCTTGATGAACTCATGCTTGATGAGATACTGGTCGCCGATCTCCCGCGCCTGCATGTTGACCGTCAGGCCGATGCTGTAGTCGCCCAGCGTCGTGAATCGGACGGTGGGCGTGAAGTCGGGCATGCCGCCCGGCGCCGTGCGCATGACATCCTGCGCGACCTCAATAGTGACGCGCTCCACCTGATCGAGATCGCTGGCGTAGCTCACGCCGAGGTCCACGCTGACCCCGCTATTCTGCGTGAAGGTGTGGTAGTTGGTGACGGGCAGTGAGGTCATCTTCGAGTTCGGCACGATCACGACGTTGTTGCTGATCTGACGAATGGTCGTGGTGCGCCAGGTGATGTCACTGATGTAGCCTTCCTCGCCCGTGCTAAGCTTCACATATTCGCCGATGGTGAGCTGGCGCGAGGCAAGCAGCAGCATGCCCGACACCAGATCGGTCAGCGTGGCCTGCAAGGCCAGCGAGACAGCCAACCCGGCGATACCCAGGGTGGCCAGCCATGGCGCGATGTTGACGCCGGACACCGCCAGAACGAGCAGGAAGCCGATACTGAGCACGATGAAGCGCGTGACATTTGTGACGAGCGAGACGACCGGGCGCGAGGTGGTGACCGAGGACGCGACGATCAGCGCGGTGACGACGCGCGCCAGCATCAGCGTCAGCGAGATGACGAAGAGCGCGAGCAGCCCCTTATGGACATATGACTGCGTCGTGTCCGCGAAGAGGGAAACTGGCAGCCCGGCTGGGTTGGACCCACCCTTCTTGGCCACGCTCTCAGTATAGAACGAGGTGAGCGTGTCGTAGGCCAGGCCCACGCCGAACAGCAAGCCCCAGAAGGTGACATGGCCGCGTACCGCCCGACCCACCTTGCTCTCGCGGTGGTTGATATGCCGCGCGAGACGCCTGGCCCAGTGGATGACGATCTGCTCGACCACCCAGCCAACCAGCGTCGCGACGACGATGATCGCCGCCGGGACAATCCACGCCATGACAATAGTTGAGGTCGCCAGAATGGCCAGGTTCTGCATGCGCTGCCACTATCTCTCAATCAAGCGCTCAATCAGGCGGTCGAGCAGGGTTGTCGCGCCGGACTACTGCGGCGGCGCCTCGCGTCTGAGCGTCGCCAGATAGCCTGCGACGTTGCGGCGCATCTCGTCGAGGCTGTCGCCGCCAAACTTCTCGATCCAGGCGTCGGCCAGCGCGATGGCCAGCATCGCCTCGCCGACCACGCCCGCCGCTGGCACGACACACACGTCGCTGCGTTCGTAGCGTGTCACATCCACCTGTGCGCCGCTGCGCACATCCACCGCTGGCAAGGGATGCGCCAGCGAGGGGATTGGCTTGAGGGCGACCCGCGCGACGATTGGCTCGCCATTGCTGACACCGCCCTCGATGCCGCCCGCGTGGTTGGTCAGGTGATACCAGCCGCGTCCCTCTGGCGCGGCGTCATAGCGCACGACATCGTGAACCTGCGAGCCGGGCAGCGCCGCCAGCCCGAAGCCGCCGCCAATCTCGACGCCCTTCGCCGAAGGGATGCTCATTAGCGCCTGGCCGATGCGCGCGCTGAGGCGGCGATCCCACTGGCTGTAGCTGCCCAGCCCAATCGGCGCGCCCGTCGCGACCACCTCGAAGACGCCGCCGCAGGTATCGCCGTCGCGCTTGCCCGCCAGGATGCGCGCGATCATGGCATTGGTCAGCTCCTCGTCGGCGCAATACATCTCCGACGCCTCCACGCGCTCCCAGAAGGCGGCGTCGGCGGCGCCAGGGTCGGGCGCGGCGTTTGGCGCATAGCCAACCTCGGCGACCGAGAGCACATGGCTGTGGATGGCGACGCCGAACTGCGCCAGCAGTTGTCGGCAGACCCCGCCAACGGCGACCCGCGCCGCCGTCTCGCGCGAGCTAGCCCGCTCGATCACCTCGCGCACGTCGTCGTGGCCATACTTCAGCGCGCCCGTCAGGTCGGCGTGGCCGGGGCGCACCCGCGTGACCGGCTCCGTCTCCGCCGCCACGGGCGCGGCGCTCATGCGCTCCTGCCAGTTGACCCAATCGCGATTCTCGATGCGTAGCGTGATCGGCGCGCCCAGCGTGTGGCCGTGGCGCACGCCAGAGAGCGTCTCGATCTGGTCGCGCTCGATCTTCATGCGTCCGCCGCGCCCATAGCCGCCCTGGCGACGGCGCAACTGCTCGTTCACGGCGTCGGCGTCGAAGGGCATGCCAGCCGGGATGCCTTCGACGATCATCGTGAGGCAGGGGCCATGCGACTCGCCCGCCGTCAGGAAACGAAACATGCGCGATCCCTTATCCCTGGCCCTCATCCCTGGGTCCGCACAGGCGGACCTCGTGGGGCGTAGCCCCTTCAGGCGCGAATTCATTCGCCAGCCATCACCCGCATTGTATCGCGTCATGCGCAGAGAAGCCCCGGAAGGCGAAAGGTGGGGGATGGAGCGGCTACCGTCCGTTGTGGGTGATGAGGCGCGGCGTGGTGGGCAGATCGAGCAGGGCCATGTTGAGGAAGGTCGGGCGAATAGGGCGCAGCGTGGGCAGATCAGCCAGCGCAAACCAGCGGAAGGTCAGCGTGGAATCTGGCTCGGCGCAGGCGTACTCGCGCGTGATATCGCCCAGGCGCGCGACATCCGCCGCCGTTGGGGTGACGAGGAAGTAGAGGCCCAGCTCGTGTACCTCAGCCTCCCATGTTTGCGCGTAAAAGAGATTTTGCATGACCCACAGCAGCCGCTCGATGCGTGTCTCTGCGCTCAGCGCTAGCTCCTCGCGCAATTCGCGCAGCAGGGCGACTTCCGCTGGCTCCATCAGCTCCACACGCCCACCCGGCAGCGTCCAGAAGTCCTCGCGGCTGTCGCCTTGCAGCAGCACATGCCCCGCATGAATCCAGACGCCCGCCGTGCGGAAATTGAAGAGGCCAGCGCCGACTGGCAATGAAATCATATCGCCCATAGAATAACCGTTCCCTCCAGATTGTGCGGCGCGCTGGCGGCGTTCCGTTGCGCTCTGGCGCCACATATGTGATGAGTGGATGTGAAAATGGCCAGCGCATGCGGGTACTGCCCCAGGATGATCCACGATGGCAGCAAGACGGCGAAAGGAGCGTGGCGGGCATGACGACCAGCGACCTCGATGCGCCGACTCAGCCTGAACAGGATAGCACAGCGGCGGCGCAGCGCAGGCTGCGCGATTGGCTGCTGCTGCTGCTGGCCGCCGTCGCGGGCTACACCGACGCCATCAGCTATGTGGCGCTGGGCGGCGTCTTCGCGGCGAACATGACTGGCTCGACGGTGCTGCTCGGCCTGGGCCTGGCGCAGGCCCATACCCTCCTCGCGTCGCGCGCTGCCACGGCGCTGATTGGCTTCCTCATCGGCGTCGCCATCGGCGCCATGCTGACCAGACGCGGCGCGGGCGGCGAGATCTGGCCGCGCAGTGTCACGCTGGCGCTCGGCGTCGAGGTGGGCGTGATGGCGATCTTCTCGACGCTGGGCTTGATTCTGGGGACGCGCGATCAGTATGGCGTGGTCTACCTGCTGATCGCGCTGGCCGCCTGCGCGATGGGCGTGCAGAGCGCGGCGGTACGCTCACTCGGCGTCGCAGACATCTCGACAACCTATCTGACGGGAACGTGGGTCGCGCTGATGGCTAGCCTCGCACGTCGTCTGCGCGCCATGGTCAAAGCGGAGATCGAGCCTGGGAGCCGACCACCGCCGCTGCCTTCGACCTATCCACAGAAGCGCGACGCCTCGCTGCTGCTGACCTACATCGTCGCCGCTGTGGTCTGCGGGCTGCTCGTCACTGCGGGCGCCGATATCGGCACACGGGTCGGGCTGATTCCGCTGGCCCCAGCGCTGGCGGTGGTCGTGGGCATCGCGGCCCGCAAGTTCCGGGCGCTGGGGTCATGAGGGGTTGCGGTCAGCATCAACAGGAATCAACATGTCGTGGTGTGACATGACGTCACATGAGTGGTCGTAGGCGCGAAGTGTCGAGCGCGTCGCCCTCGATGACCAACACCGCCATGCCGGTCGCAGTTCCAGCGGCGTGCGCCTCTCCATCATCCCACCAGGCGGCCTGACCCGCACGGATCTCGCGTCGGACTCCATCGCCCCCTTCGACCCAGCCCACGCCCTGCACGACGAGGAAGAGCTGGCCGCCCACCGCAGGATGCCTGCCGACAAACCCGCCTGGCGCCAGCCACATCGCGCCCACCTGTGTCGCTCCAAGCGCATGGAGAATCGGCGTCATGGTTAGGCCACTACTGCCAAAGTTCGTGATGGGGCGCCCGGCGTCGGCGTCGTAGCGATACAGGCGCATGCTGATAGCCCCCGTCTGCGTTCGGACGCAAACTCTCAACCACTGGCGTTGTTAGTGTCATCATGCCAGGATATCTGCAACGAGCGCTGTCCTTCGCTCGCGATGAAATACTCGCAGACAGCGATGGCGTCCGATAGCGGAAGTGTCCATGCCGCGGGATACTGGTCGTACTGCCCATTCCCAAGCCTGAATGCCATCAGCGCATCGGACGGCCCGCTATAGGAAGGGTTGCGTGAACCAAAGCCTGGGTCGCCGTCCCGGTCACGCAGATACATCAGCCAGGCGCGCGCACCGTTGACCAGCATCGCCAGAGATGGGCCATGCTCCTCGGCTTCCAGCCAGACTTCGCTGAACTGCTGCTGGCGTACCATATCCCAGCCAGGTTGCGCATCCGCTACAGACGCAATAGCGATGTCCCAATCATTGATAGTGAGGCGCACCTGATTCCCCTTGATGTCGAGCAGCCTTCCTCAGCGATCGTGTCTCAAGCGGGAACGGTGA
>JAICSR010000565.1 GCA_025936795.1 Ktedonobacterales bacterium
CGCCAGACGCGAGTCGCGGAGAATCGGAGACGCGGGCGTTCGCATGGACGCCGCACATGTGGCTGGTATATCGTGTGCAGCAGCAGGTCAGTGGCGCTCAGTTGAGGGCCACGAGCAATGACGCAGGAAGGACAGCGAGCGATGAGCGCGCCTGCCACTACTGACGGACTCGATCCCGCCGCCTATCTGGATCGCATCCATCTCGCGACGCAGATGCGCTGGGATATGCTGACGCCAACGCTCGATACCCTGCGTGCGCTGCATGCGGGCCACCTGCTGGCTGTGCCGTTCGAGAATCTCTCCATCCATTACGGCCAGCCGATCACCCTGGACGATGCGGCGCTCTACGAGAAGATCGTCCATCGGCGTCGTGGTGGCTTCTGCTACGAACTCAATGGCCTGTTCGCCTGGCTGTTGCTGCGGCTGGGATTCACCGTATCGCGGCTCTCTGCAGGTGTGGCGGACACTGATGGCGGTTTTTCACCGGCTTTCGACCACATGACGCTGCGGATTCATGCCCTCGAAGGAACTGATTGGTTAGCTGATGTGGGCTTCGGCGACGCGTTTCGCCAGCCGCTACGCCTGCAACCTGAGGTCGAGCAGGACGGCGGCGATGGCCACAGCTATCGTCTGCGCTTCAACACACGCGAGGGCGCCTGGCTCCTGCAGCAACGCGACGCGACAGACTGGGTCTCGCAGTATCGCTTCACCCTTCAACCGCATCCCATCAGCGATTTCACCGAGCGCTGCCAGTATCAGCAGACCTCGCCCGAATCACACTTCACGCAGCGCCGCATCTGCACGCTGGCGCTCCCAACGGGGCGGGTGACGCTGAGTGATCTGAAACTGATCACGACGCTCGATGGACACAGGCAGGAGCGTATCTTACAGTCAGAGGGGGAATATCGCGCCGTGTTAGCGGAACGATTTGGTATCACCATAGGCGACGTGTAGCGCTCGCGCTGCCTGGTACATCATGGCGCATCATGCCGAGCGTGAGCGGCCAACTCGTGCGAGGCAACGAGAGGAGTGGAGCGATGGGCGAACTGGATGGGCGCGTGGCCCTGGTCACGGGCGGCGGGCGCGGCCTGGGCGCGGCGACCGCGCTGGCGCTCGCCGAGGCGGGCGCGGATGTCGCGCTGCTGGGCCGCTCAGCGGCGACACTCAATGCGGTTGGACAGGCCATCGGCGAGCGCGGTCGGCAGAGCGTCAGTGTCGTCGCGGATGTGGCGGACTGGGAGCAGGTTCGCGCCGCTGTCGCTGAGATCGAGCAGGCGCTTGGGCCAATCGCGATGCTGGTGAATAACGCGGCAGTGGTGTCGGTGACAGGTCGTGTCGCCGAGATGGACCCGGCGGTGTGGGCGCGCGATCTGGCGGTGAATCTGAACGGGCCGTTTTACTGCGCCCGCGCTGTTCTGGGCGGCATGGTGAAACGCGGCTGGGGGCGCATTCTGAACGTGACCTCTGGCGCTGGCAGCCGACCGATGGCCGGGGCAGCCGCGTACAGCGTCTCCAAGGCCGCAGTGAACTTCTTCACGGACATTCTTGCGACCGAGCTGGAGGGAGCCGGCGTCATTGCAATCGCCGTCAGCCCTGGCATGCTGGATACGGACATGCAGGCAGGTATGCGTTCGATCCCACTGCCAGACACCGATCTCTTTCGCAGAGCGCATGCGCAGGGCTGGCTGCGTCCGGCTGAGGAACCCGCCGCGCTGATGCGCTGGCTCTGCGGGCCAGCGGGCGAAGACTTCGCCGGGCAGGTGGTCTCCGTCAACTCGTCCGCGATTCGCGCGCGCGTTGGGCTGCCCGATCTGCCGGATGGGCTGCGCCGCCCCTGATGATGCCGACCCTGATGGTGTTGTGCGACCTGGCGAGAGGAGAGAGCAGGCTATGGCGAGTTTGAATGACTACACTCCACAGGAGTTGATGGTGGTCTGCGCCGCACGCGCCATACACGATGGCGAGGTGGTGTTTGTTGGCATGCGTCTGCCGCTGATCGCCTTCGCGCTGGCCAAGCGCAC
>JAICSR010000617.1 GCA_025936795.1 Ktedonobacterales bacterium
CAGTGGCAGGCTGAGCGGCAGCAGCAGGCTCTCCAGCCAGGCGCGCGGCGAGAGGACCACCCAGGGCAGATTGATGACGAGAAACGTCGCGCTGGCAATTCCCGCGCGGCGTAGCGCCTCGCTGAATCCATGCTCGCGCCAGACCCAGACGAGGTAGAAGGGCGCCGCAATCCAGGCCGTCTGCTTCACCGCGCAGGCTACACCCAGCAGCGCGCCGGAGGACCAGCGCCGCTCACGGAGCATCCAGGCGGCGATCAGCGCGGCCAGCCACCAGATGTCGAAATCGCCATTGACGACCCGCTGGGCAAGCACCGGATTCGCCCAGATGACCGCCGCCAGCGCAAGTCGCGTCCCTGGCGGCGCGGCTGCGACGATGGCGACACTCAGGGCGATGAACAGCAGAATCTGCGCGAAGCCCATGCCCGGCAGCCCCAGCCAGACTGAGGGGACATCCACCAGGAACGCGCCCGCCGGATAGCTATGCAGCGTGCGCGGGTCCAGTTCTGGCGGCGGGTTGTCTGGATGCTGGCTGTATTTGCTGGCTACCGCGCGCATCTCGGCGCCCGTTGGCGTGTGGCGCACATCGCTGAAGCGCCCGCGCGCAATCGGCGTGAAGCCGCGAATGTGGAAGTAGGTCATCGCCGCGATCAGATGGTCGTTTGCGTCGGTGTAGGGATTGACGCCGCGCAACACGAGCAGCGCGCTGTACTGGTTGTAGTACATCTCGTCGCTGGTATACTGTGGCGGCGATTGCGTCACGCTGGTCAGCAATCCCTGCCCCAGCGCGCCAACTGTCTGGATGGACGCGAAGAGTGACCAGAGCAGCACAGGGAAGGCGAGCCAGCGCGCCGCGCGCCTCAGCCAGGGCGGGAATGTTGCGCGTGTGGCGCCCACGAAGCAGCCGAAGGCCGCCAGCAGGGTGAGCAGCGTGAGCAAGGCAATCAGCGCGCTGAATGTAGCGCCGGACGGCGGCTGGCGCGCCGCGAGACGCGCCTGAAGCTGCTGCGCGGGCAGCGCCAGCCAGACGGGCAAACGATTCGAGACGACCAGCGCCAGCGAGCCAAGGCCAAGCAGGACAACGCGGCATGGGATCGCTGCGATGACGGCGCCTGCTCGCGCGCTCCACACCGATACCCGTACAGAGAATCCGCGTGGCTCCCATTTCAACCGGCCAGGCGTCATAGCGATTGGTGTCCTCTCGGCTGGCGAGCGCCATCTCAGACGCGACGGCTACCAGCGCTCGTCGTGCGCAAACTCGGTCGCTGGCTTGCGCCTGCGCTTCAGCGACGGCGATGGCACATCCTCCGCCGGGTGGCCGACGGGAATCACTCCCACGGGCGTCACCTCATCCGGGATACCGAGCAACCTCCGCAACTCCCCGACACGCTCGGTCGTCGGCGCTCCGGCGAAACCCGCCGCCAGCCCCTCATTGACCACCGCCAGCAGCAGCGCCATCACCGAGCAGCCAATATCCATAAACCAGTATGGCACTGGCCACTCAGTCTCCTGGCCCTCGTCGTCGAGCTTGTCCGCCTCCTGATAG
>JAICSR010000037.1 GCA_025936795.1 Ktedonobacterales bacterium
CGCCTGCCCGCGCATAGTCTTTGCGCAGCACGAGTGAGAGCGCCCAGAAGTGCGGCGGTGTCCACATGAAGACGATGGCGAACAGCCAGAAGGCGGCCCAGCTCAGCGATCCCGTCGCGGCGGCCCAGCCCACCAGCACTGGCACAGCGCCTGCCGCGCCGCCGATCACGATGTTCTGGGTGGTCGTGCGCTTCAGCCACATCGTGTAGATGCAGACGTAGAAGAGAATCGCCGCGACTGCCAGCGAGGCGGCCAGCCAGTTTGCAAAAACGCCGAGAATGATGAAGGAGAGCGCGCCGAGGACGATGCCAAAGATCAGCGCGTGGGTGTCTGAGATGCGGCCAGCAGGCAATGCGCGCGACTTGGTGCGGCTCATCAGCTTATCAATGTCGCGATCCCAGTAGCAGTTGATGGCGTTGGCGCTGCCTGCGGCGAACAGGCCACCGATCAGTGTTGCGATGGTGACGCTGGCAGGCGGCAGCCCACGGCCAGCGAGCGCCATCGCCGCCAGGGTCGTTCCCAGCAGCAGCACGGTGACATGCGGCTTCATCAGGCCGATATAGCTGGAGAGGATGACGCGCCAAGGCGCAGCGACGCGCTCTGCAGCGACGTGTGGGGATGTCGCCGAGCTGACATGTTGCATGCGAGAGACTCTCTTTCGCGCAGGATGCGCCCTCAGGCGGCAGCGCCCGACGGAGTATGAGGGAGTGTGCGCTGGCCAGACATCCGTCTAGACATCCGTCTGGGTGACACGCGCTCCACGCGCTTTGACCGATGAGTTCGACGAGTTCGACGAGTTTGATACATCCGAGCAATCTGGAACACGCAGCGCACGCGCTGCGTAATGCGGACGCCAGAAGGGCTTCACATCTGCGCTGAGTGCGACTGTAGAGTGGCTACACGGCTTGCGGCGATCTGCGCATCTCTCTCGGCCTGCCTGCGTTCATCTTCACGCAGCCAGAGGGCTAACGCGATGATGATGACTGAGAGAAAAATAGCAGTATCCGCAGCGTCCATCACGCCACCCGCGAGATGCTCATCGGTGACTGCCGAGATGGCCCCCGCCGCACGCGGCAGCGCAGCATAGTACGGGTAAATAGCAGTCGTGCTGAACATAAACGCCCACCCCAGGACATTGCCCCAGAGCGCCGCCAGCCCAAAATACCCCACCTGCCCGATAGAGGACAGACGCGGCTTGAAGGGCAGCGACGGGATCACCTGCGACCAGAAGAACACCGCCGCCACGAGGAAGCACATATGCTCACAGGCGTGAATGGTGTCATTCTCGGTCGCGGCGTCATAGAGCCAGGGCAGATGCCAGGCGCTAAACACGCCGGTGAAGACAATCCACGAGACCGCTGGTTTGCGCCAGAAGCCGACAATCGCCTCCAGCGTGCGCAGCGGCCAGCCCGTGCGCGCCATCCACTTCAGCGTCACTCGACGCGCGCCGAGCGGAACGCCGCGCCAGATCAACATGAAGGGCTGACTGAGCAGCAGCAGCGGCGCAGCCACCATCGTCAGCAACTCATGCTGAATCATGTGCGCATAGACGAGCGTATCGGCCAGCGAGTCGAGCGGAGAATCGAGCGTCAGGAAGATGATAACCAGCGTCAGCGCAAACAGCCACGGACGCCAGGGAGCAAGATGGCGGCGCTCGATGCCTCGCCGTTTTGCGTAGCGGAATCCGGCCCAGTAGAGCAGAGCGGTAATGATCAGACCGACCACGACCGGCGGATCAATGGACCAGTTCGCTAGAACCGCAAGCAACGTTGAGATGTTCACCGAGACGCCGCCTTTGTCGCTAGAGTGGTGTTCGCTGTTGGGTAAGAGACGACTGACCTGGACTAGTGCATGGGTCCGGGCAGGATGATCGGCAGCAGATAGCCGACAATGCCGAAGACGACCACCCAGTACCAGTAATAGCCAATCGTCGTGATGCCCATGTGCCGCTCACGGGTATAGCGCCCCTGAAGCGCGCGGATGGTGATGCCGATCACGAACATCAGACCTAGCAGCAGGTGATAGATGTGGTAGGCCGTGAAGAGCACGTACATGCTGGCGAACCCACCGCCCGACTGTGTGAACGGCAGATGCCCCATGTACTGGACGTTGAGAATCAGGGTGACGATCCAGAGAATCGCGGCCAGCGTGATGCCAAGCTTCACCAGGCCACCAATGCCCTGACGCACCGCCCAGTGCGCCAGCACGAAGCAGAGACCGCTCGCGACCATCAGCCCTGTCAGGAATGTGGTTTGCGTGAGGTCAATATTCTGCGTGCCGTCCGGGAACCACAGGTTGTTGACATTCACTCCCCGCAGGAAGACGTATGCCGAGACCAGGAAGAGCGCAAACATGATGTCTACGACCACGTAGAACAACATGCCAACGCGGACTTTGCCCTCTTCATCAATGTGGCTGGCGTGGCTCGAAGCGCCCTGCCCGCCGAGGGAAATTTCCATTGCAAGCCTCTCTCGTATCGTCGGGCCGACGAGGCGCGTCGCGCGCGGTGAGCGGCGACGGCGCTCGCGGCCAGAGTACGTCTGACTACCCTATCGCAGGGCCAGCCTCGACACCACGAGCAGGAACACCACTGGGCGTTGCCGGCTCCGCATAGTTGTACGGGCCAGACGTGACGACCGGGATCTCGCCGAAGTTCTCCAGCGGCACTGGTGTCGGCGTCGTCCACTCCAGGGTCTTGGCGCCCCAGGGATTCGCTTCAGCGATTGGGCCTGCCTTCCACGAGTAGATTACGTTGTAGAAGTACAGGATCACCGACGCGCCCAGCACGAACGCTGAGATGCTCGCGACCAGGTTGCCACCCGCGAAGAGCGGCGAGTAGTCGGCGACGCGACGTGGCATGCCCTGAAGGCCCACATAGAACATGGCCAGGAACGTGCCGTTGAAGCCTATCTGGATGCCCCAGAAGCTGATCCAGCCGATCTTTTCATCCATCATGCGCCCGGTCATCTTGGGGAACCAGTAGTAGACGGCCCCCAGGAAGCCCATCAGCGCGCCACCTACAATCGTGTAGTGGAAGTGCGCTGTTACGAACATGCCGCCGTGTAGCTGCACGTCCGCTGGCACATCGGAGAGATAGATGCCGGTGATGCCACCGATCAGGAAGCTCCAGGTGAATGCGAACACGAAGCCCATCGTGACGGTCATCCAGATGCGACCGCGCCACATGGTTCCCAGCAGCACCAGGAAGATTAGGCCCGTTGGCACCGAGATCAACTCAGTGGAGGCCATGTAGAAGCCGCGCAGCTCTGGCAGGAAGCCCGAGACGAACTCGTGGTGCATCCACACCAGGAAGCTCAGCACGACGACACCCATCAGACCCAGGATGGCGGTCTTGTAGCCAAAGAGCGGCTTGCGCGAGAATACGCTAGCCATGTCCATCACGAAGCCGAACGCGGGCAGCACGAGCAGGTAGACTTCCGGGTGGCCAAAGAACCAGAAGAGGTTCTGTGTGAGCCAAGCCGAGCCACCGCCAACGTAGCCACTGCCTGCATAGTCGCCAGCCGTCGCGGCGAAGAAGAAACTCGTGCGGAACACACGATCTGAGATGATCATCACGAGGTCAACTGTCAGCGAGGCGGTGCCAAGCGCGGCCAGGATGGAGGCGCCAATCGACCCCCAGACGGTCATCGGCATGCGCGTGTAGCTCATGCCCGGCGCGCGCATCGCGATGACCGTAGTGATCAGGTTGACCGCGCCCATCTGCGAAGAGATGCCCGCCAGGATCACCGCCATAGCGAGCGCATCCACGCCGATGCCGGTCTGATCGGCGAGTGTGCCGTAGACGGTCCAGCCGGTCTGCACACCAGCGCCCGTGGTGATCGGGTCGCCAATGCCCATGAAGGGAATGAACGCATAGACGGCCATCGCGATGATCAGGAACGCGATGCTGAGCGCGTTGAGGCGTGGGAACGCCATATCACGCGCGCCAATCATGATCGGAATGACAAAGTTGCCGAACGGCCCGACGAAGAAGCTGATGACCGTCAAAATCATCAGCATGCCGTGCATCGTGACGATAGTGTTGTAGGTCTCCTTGGGGAAGGCCCACGCGCCGGGGAACATCAGCTCCGTGCGGATGAGCATGGCGCCCAGACCGCCGAACGCCAGCATGATCATCGTGACGACGAGATACTGGATGCCCACGACCTTGTGGTCGGTCGTGAAGCGGAAGTAGCGGATGATCCCATCGCCTTTACCGGCCAGGCGCAATTCCTCGTTGTGGTCGGGGTCTTTCAACCCCAGCATCCACGACAGGGGATACTTGAATGCGCCGATGCCGATCAACCAGCCAAACGTCATCAGGACGAAACCCGCCAGGAAACCCTGTTCCAGGAAGTTCCCTATGAGGCCCGGATCATTGAAATCCCAGTTTGCCCCACCGATGACTCGCCAGACATATTGGGAGCCGACGATGAAGCCAATGGCGGCAAGCACCGCGCCCGAAAAGTAACTGGGCACGAGCTTTCTTGTCCAACTCATGGTGTTCTACCCTTCCAGAGTGGCGCGGACTACGATCGCTTGCCACTGGCGTCGAGCAGAGCCGCCTCAGGCAGTTGCACGGCTGCGAACATGCTGGCAGGCCGTACGCTCATCTGCTGCGATATCCACGTGCCAAATTGACTTGCCGTCTCGACGACGACATTGGTGTTCATGTCGGAGTGCAACACGCCGCACAACTCCATGCAGCGCACGGTGTAGTGGCCAAGCTTGTTGGGCGTCGCGACGAAGGTGTTCAACTCACCGGGTACCGCATCCGCTTTCACGCCCATCTCAGGAATCCAGAAGGAGTGATGGACATCCATCGAGGTGACGGTGAACTCCACCGGCTGGTTTTCGACCAGATACAGCGTGGAGGACGAGATGTTGTAGTCGGTGTAGGTGTAGTTAAAGATCCACTGCTGCGCCGTGACCCGGACGTGCAGCGCCGACGCGGGGGCCGCCGCCTCAAGCTGAGCCAGGCCGTTGAAGCCGATCACATAGAGCACTGTGATCAGCACGAACGACGCCGCCAGCCACCAGCCCAGCAGGCGGGTGTTGCCGTGGATCTGTGGCCCGATATCGGTTGGCCGCCCATGCGAGCGGAATGTGAACAGCGAGTATGCCGCAAACACCACGACTCCGACAAACACCGGGATACTCAGGTAGGTGAATATCGCCATGATCTGATAGGCGTTGTCGGCCACGTCGGATGCGAGCGGCGGAATCACGCCGGCCTGGGCCAATACGGGCGCCAGGAAGTAGTACAGCGCCGCCAGAAGAATACTGATCACCACCCAGAGGATGATCGGCGTGCGCAAATGGCCTCGTGAGTTCATGCGCGGTTACCGTGCCTCTCTTCAGCTCAAACAGCGCTCCACCTGCGGCATTGCCAGCAGCCGGAGCAACGGTCATTCACCGCATGAACCTATTTGACAGTGAATGAACCGTTCATGTAGCCGTCCGTCCCCATCGGGCCACCAAAGCCGTTGAAGCCCACGCCGCATGGCACAAAGCACTGCCACGCATACACCCCTGGCGCGCCCGTCGTGAACGTGAAGGTCGTGACGATCGGCTGATCGGGCATGCCAGCGTCATCCGTCTTCGCGCTGTCAGGAACGCCCGTGATCGGCACGCCGACATAGAGCCAGGGTTGCTTCTGGCTGACGATGCCGTGAATCACGAAGGTGTGCGAGACAACTGTCGGATCAATGGTGTCCATCTGCTGGCCATCCACGTTGATGACACCACCGTCCACTCCCTGCGGCTTCAGGAAGTAGTTATTGACGAGTGATGAGGTGCTGTCGTAATTGCTGATGACCATCGTTACTTTCGTATGCGCTGGCACCACAATTTCCGGCTCGGAATACAGGACATATTGCGAGTTGTAGTTCGGTCTGCACTGCGCGTACTCCGGATGGGTCTTGGTGAAATCCGGATCAGTGCAAGGAGCAAATGGGAAGACATCCTCTTTGACGGTTACGCCATCGCTTGAGGCAGCCGGAGCGTAGGGCGCCGGGATGAACGCGAAGGCGTTCAGGGCGAATGCTACTCCGACCACAATGGCCGCAACTACAACGAGGAATCCCACCATGCCGAGATACTTGCGCATGACACCAATCTCCTGCTAGGGGGAAAGTCGAGCGTTGGCGGCATCCCCGATGACACCGACCCACGCGACGCTACGAGGTGGCGCCGCACACCTCGTCGTAGTTACATTGGTAGCATACTTAGGAACATCACCACATGATGCAAACGCATCATCTTTCGCGCTCGCCGCCAGTTCACCTCAGGCCCCTACAGGCCACGATTTCCCTCGCTGGCAGGGCGTTGCAGGCGCTTTAGCGACGTTTCAGCGCAATCGTTCGCTCACAACCGCACTGTGCGTCGTCACTGGCAATGGGTCGGAGTTGTAGGAGGGCAGGGCGTAGTGAGTGGCATAGGTCGAGGGCATGGGTCGAGGGCGCGCCAGGCTATCTGAGGGGGTCAGATGAGCTGGAGCTGCGAGGCGATGACCACCGCTTGCAACCGCGAGTTGACGCCGAGCTTATCGAGTACCTTGTTGACATGATTACGTGCGGTGACGCGGGTGATGCTCAACTCGCGTGAGATGTCGTCGGTTGAATGCCCCGCGCCGAGCAGCCGCAGCACCTCCAGCTCGCGCTGTGTCAGCGCCATCGGCCGCCGCTGCCGGGAGCCGCTCTCTGCCGCCTCGGTCATCGCGGCGCAGGCGCCCTGCTCAAGCGCATGCAGCGGCGAGGAGACGTGGCGCTCCCGTGTCGGCAGGCTCGATCTCGGCCCGGCCTCGGCGGACGCCAGCGCCACATCCGCTGGCGATACGGCGCCAGGCTGATCTTGCGCGTCTTGCAGGAGATGCACGAAGCGCACCTGACCTGCCCGCGTGTGCGCCGCGATGGTCGTTACGCTGACATGTCGGGTGGCGTGGCTGGCGGCCCCATCGCGCGCGCTGAGCGACATCCGCCGACGCGCAGCTACCAACGTCGTTGACTCCTCCGGCTCCCCCGCCGCCAGTGCGCGCGCCGCTGATCCGCTGAGATAGCGGCACGCGGCACACAGCGCACTATCGGTGACGGCAAGCGCCTCATAGCAGCGCAGGCCAATCATCTGCTCGGCGCGCAGGCCCAGCAGGCGCTCCGCGCCATCATTCCACGCCACGATCTGATGCGCGTCGTTGACGGCAAAGGCTGGTTCGTCCAGCCTCAGCACATCCAGTACGAGTTCGTTTTCATGATGAGAAGCTGCGCCACCCATTGCGAGGCGCCCCTTTCGTCGAGGACAGCGCAGGCAGCGTCGCCTGCCGAGGGTCTGTGCGCTCTCCCCCGCTGGCCCGCGTGAGAGAGAAGCAAGGGACGAAACTGGTTCACTGCGTAGTATTGCGCATGACTATGCGATACGTAAAGCCCTGCGGGTGATGCGGATGTGGCATAGGCGCAGTGGGCGGCATGAAGTCAAGAGCCTGAATGAGCATACTCAAGGGACATTGAGCAGCCTTGCGGTAGAGTATAACATATGCTGAAACAGGGGGCGGGAGCGGGCGCGTCGTTTCAATCATGAGCGCTACACGAGGCGCGTAGCATACAGATGGGAGCAGAGCATCTGGCAGGCAAGCAGAGCGACGCCCGTCACATTGAGGAGCATTTCGCTCACGACGGCGAATTCGGCGTCCAGGGGAGCCTGAGCGAGCGCTGGGCGCGCCCACTGGTAGGCGACGCCCAGGTGACGATGGCCGCGAGCGGGTTGCGGCTAGCGCTAGGGCGCGTGACCGCCAACCGCTATAGCAACGCGCAGATTGACGACTACAGCGGGCGTCGGGCCAGTCGCTATCCCTGGCGTCCGCCGTTGCGCCTGCGTGTACGCGCGCGCGCGTCGCATGCCGCCCATCCGGTCGAGCCGCTGGACGCCGCAGAAGCGCAGGCGGGCGCGGGTTGGCTACGCGGCACACTGGGGTTTGGCTTCTGGAACGCTCCCCTGACCCTGGCAGGCGGCGGCGTGCGACTGCCTGAAGCAGTCTGGTTCTTCGGCGCCTCGCCCCCCTCGAACATGGCGCTCACCGTCGGTGGAGCAGGCTACGGGTGGAAGGCGCAGGTGGTCCACGCGCACCGACCGAGCGCGCTGATGGCGGCGCCGCCGCTGGCGCTGGCGGCGCTCTGGGCGCGTGTCAGCGGGGATGCGCGTGCGGCGACTGGCTGGCTGGAGCGTATGACGGGCGCACACGAGGCGCTGCTCGACCCCGTCCGCGCCAACCTGCGCCAGTGGCACGACTACACCCTGGACTGGCTCCCAGACCACGCCCGCTTTGCGGTGGATGGGCGTGAGGCGCTCGTCGCGCCCGACCCGCCACCGGGGCCGCTGGGCTTCGTCGCGTGGATTGACAACCAGTACGCCATCGCCACGCCGCGCGGCGAACTCCGTTTCGGCGCGCTCGACAGCGAGCCACAATGGCTGGAGCTTGCCTCCCTCAGCATCGAGCCGTTGAGCCAGACCGATGGGTAGCGCTATCCTGGAGGCCAGGCCATCGGTCTGCCGCCGAGCAGATGCAGGTGCAGGTGCAAGACGCTTTGCCCGGCGTCTGGCCCCACATTCCACACCAGCCGATAGCCACTCTCGGCTACGCCCTCCTGCTGCGCAATCGTGTTCGCCGCGCGCAGCAGCGCCAGCAGCAGCGCGCCATCCGCCGCCTCTGGCGCCGTCACATCGCGGATGTGCCGCTTCGGCACGATCAGCACATGGGTAGGCGCGCCGGGATTGATATCGCGGAAGGCATAGACCTGCGCATCGTCGTAGACCTTGTCGCTGGGAATCTCGCCAGCGATGATGCGGCAAAACAGACAGTCGGCCTGTGTGTCCTCGGCCATGGCTGGCTCCTCACGATTGATGACCAGTGATGGAATGGGCGACGGTAGGGGGAAGCGACGACGCAGCCACCCGCCGAGCCGCCGCTGGCTGGCTTACGAGCGAATCGTCTGGATGAACTCGCTCGGTGTCGCATTGAAGCGATCATGCAGGAACGTGCGACCCAGCGGCGTGAAGACGAGCAGCACACCCAGCGTGATGGCGCGCTGGGTCGCGCTCAGCACACGCGCCTCGCCCCAGAGCGCATGACGCCGTCCGCGCGCCTGGGCCACCAGCGCGATCAGCGTCACCAGCGCGACCGGCGCAACCACCACTGTGAGGATGGCGGCGCCCGTATGCGGTATGCCGGTGATGGGGGCAGGCTCCAGCACAAACAGGCTAAAGTAGACGACACAGCCCATCGCCAGGGCGGCGTAGCCAAACTGGGCGATCATGAGCAAGGGGCGTGGCTTGCGCAGCGAGATGGTGGTCATGCCAAAGGGGCCGACGCCCCAGCAGATCAGCGCGGGGTCGCGCAAGATCAGCGCAAACCGATAGGTCAGGTGGTAGACCAGCAGCCAGGCGGCCACGGCGACGACCAGATAGATCGGGTTCAGTTGTACTCCCATGCTCGCCTCCCGCAGGGCTGCTCCGGCGCTACCCAGGCCAACGCCGATGGCCCTCCCTGCGTCTCCACCTGCAATGCTGCCCGCGACGATGTGTTGCTGGAAAAGGAGCGGCCTGTATGCCGCCACCGCGCCAGAGCGCCCTACACTCACATGATAGCGCATCCAGGGCGCCGAGTGAAACGGTAGCCAGGCAATCCCTTGCACATACCCCCCTGGGGTATGATATACTGAGAGTGCGCCCCTCCTCTGATGCGCTATCATCTCAGGAGACGACGAGACAACACCAGCGCGAGGGCAAACGACGGCTCCCGCCTGCTATGAGGAGGACAGACAGCGTATGGCAAACGAACGCGATGCGGCGCCTGCGCCAGAGGCCGCCACGATCTACGATGTGCTCATCATTGGATCAGGCCCGGCGGGCTACACTGCGGCGATCTACGCCGCGCGGGCAAACCTGCGCACACTGGTCCTGCAAGGTGAGCAGCTTGGCGGCCAGCTCATGATTACCAGCGAAGTCGAGAACTATCCTGGCTTCGAGGATGGCGTGCTTGGGCCAGAACTGATGGACAAGTTCGAGAAGCAGGCGCGGCGCTTTGGCGCCGAGATGGTCCCCCAGGATGTCACGAAGGTAGATTTCTCGGCGCAGCCCTTCACTGTCTGGACCTATAACAAGCAGTATCAGGGAGACTCTGTCATCATCGCGACGGGAGCCAGCGCCAAGTGGCTGGGCCTGCCCAACGAAGAGCGCCTCCAGGGGCGCGGCGTTAGCGGCTGCGCCACCTGCGACGGCTTCTTCTTCCGCGAGAAGACACTGGCTGTGGTTGGCGGTGGCGACACCGCGATGGAAGAGGCGCTGTTCCTGACACGCTATGCCTCGCACGTCCATCTGCTGCACCGCCGCGATAGCTTCCGCGCCAGCAAGATCATGCAGCAGCGGGTCCAGAACAACCCGAAGATCACCATCCACTACAATACCGCCGTGGAGGATGTGCTGGGCGAGAACGCCGTGGAGGGCGTTGCGCTGCGCGACACACAGACCAGCGCGACCTCGATCCTCCCCGTCCAGGGGTTCTTCGTCGCCATCGGCCACCAGCCCAATACGGAGCTGTTCAAGGGCATTCTGGAGATGGATGCGGTCGGGTATCTGAAGCCAGCCACCCATACCATGACCACGATCCCTGGCGTCTTCCTGGCGGGCGATGTCGCCGATGCGCGCTATCGTCAGGCCGTGACGGCGGCGGGCGAGGGCTGCCGCGCCGCGATTGACGCCGAGCGCTGGCTCGAAGCGCGTGGTGAGCTGGACGCCGCCACCGCCGAGGACGCCGCCGCCTGGGGCAAGCTGGCCGAAACCACCCGCTAGGGCTAAACCTCACCCCCAGCCCCTCTCCCGCGAGGAGAGGGGAGCAAGCTGCAATTCCCTTCGCTCTCTGAGAGAGGGGCCAGAGGGTGGGGGCGCGCTAGCCTGCGGAGGTCACCCACAGCGCGTAGGCGACACGCACAGGGACGGTCAGCATGTGGTCGTCGCCTGCGCACAGCTCCACCGTCGCCTCAGCCGCAGCGGCGCTGTGCAGGTCGCGTGTGGGCGGCTCCGTCGCCAGCGTCACCTGTGTGCCAGGGGTCAGGCCGCGATCATGCAGGTAGGAGATTAGCCCCTCTTCGTCTTCCACCACTTCCGAGACACAGACGATGGCGTGTGGCTCGCCGGGCGTGGTGTGCAGCAGGCGCTGGGCGCCGAGATCGCTGAGGTAGGTGCGCGCATTAGGCACAGCGCCGGGGATGGGGTTGCCGTGTGGGCAGGTCGTCGGCTGGTGCAGCGCGGCCAGCACGCGCGCCTCGACCGCGCCGGAGATATAGTGCTCCAGTCGACAGGCCTCTTCATGCACCTGATGCCACTGCATCCCCAGCATATCCACCAGGAAGCGCTCGGTGAGCCGGTGGCGGCGCAGCACCGCCTCGGCGCGCTCCACCCCCAGCGGTGTCAGGCTGATCTGGCGCTTGCTATCCATCTCGATGTAGCCGTCGCGTGTCAGGCGTTTGAGCGTCTCCGTCACGGTCGGCGGGGCCACGCGAAACTTCTGCGCGAGGCGGGCGCCGATCACCGGCTCACCCTCCATCGTGATGTTGTAGATCGTCTCCAGATACTCTTCGGTAATCGCCGTGGCTGCAGGCTGCGCGGCAGGCTGCGCCCCTGGCGGCGTCTGCGATGCGCCCAGAATGCTGTCTATACCCATCGCCTCGTCTCAGCGCCTCCAGGTGACGTGGGAGAAGCCGGACTACTTCTGGCCGGGGCTAAGCACGCCATCGCTAATATCATACACCGCATCGGCGATGGCTGAGGCCTGCGGATCGTGGGTGGTGATGATGAAGCCGATGCCTGCATTGTGCGCCACGTTGCGCAAGAGGTCGAGAATGGCCAGGCCGGTGTGGGTATCGAGGTTGCCAGTTGGCTCATCGGCCAGCACCAGGCGCGGCGCATGTACCAGCGCACGCGCAATCGCCACACGCTGCTGCTCGCCACCGGAGAGTTCCGGCGCGCGATGTTGCTGCCGCTCGCCCAGGCCCACCAGCGCCAGCGCCTCGCTGGCGCGCTGCTCGCGCTCAGCCGCCGAGGTATTCGAGAGGCGCAGTAGCAGGCCCACGTTCTCGCGCGCGGTCAGCGTCGGTATCAGGTGCGCCGCCTGGAACATGAAGCCCATCTCATTGCGGCGAATCGCCGTGCGCTCGCCTTCCTTGACGTTGGCGAGGTCGCGGCCAAAGAGCACGATGCGCCCGTGCGTCGGATCGTCCAGCCCAGCGATGATGTTGAGCAGGGTCGTCTTGCCAGCGCCCGAACGGCCACGAATCGCGATGAACTCACCTTCGCGCAACTGCAAGTTGACACTGCGCAGAGCCGTCACGACGCCGCCGCCAACCTTGAATTCCTTGCTGACCCCTTCGACGCGCAGCAATTCCGCTGGCGCGCGACGCGTGTGGGGAGTCGAGCCGTTGCTGGATGGCTGGCCGCCCGCTGACTGAACATCTGTGCCCTGCATGTCTCTCTCCTGCTTCTCGCGACGATCTCCGCGCAACTCCAGCGGGGTACAGGGGACGCATCCCGCATGGAGTAAGACGCGCCAGCCGCCGGAAGTTTTACGCTGCGCAACGCCAGGCGCTGATAGCGTCGCCTGCGTATGATACCACCTTGCGCTACAGCCGCTCGCATGGGATGGAGAAAGAAGAGGATTGCTGGAGGACAACGATGGACAATGAAGGATGGATGATCAACAGATGAAGCAGCGACATGGCGAGCAGACCGCGCAGACAGCACATCGCCCTCTGGAACGCACGCGGCGCTCAACGGAGGGCGATGTATGATCGTCAGACCGACGCTGATCCGGCTACCGTGTGCTCCACCACACGTCCAATCACCCACACGACGATAGCCGGATCAGCAACGCTCCAGAGGCTCCACCACCTATCCCCACCTGCCCAATGGGATACCTCCGATCACATGAGAAAGTATACCTGTGTCCTATTGTCAGCGTGCTCACAATAGCGCGTGTTTAGCCCTCTTTCACTTACAGTTTCGTCAGAGCGACGCGCTGGCGTGCATCGCCTGGCGCATGTAGGCGCGAGTGGCATACTATCAACGGGTTCCACCAACGAGTTCAACGAGTTGCGAGCTGGCTGGCAGTCTTGGAGCGCGTCGGCGTGCGTCGTGTGAGTCGCGCGAGTGAAAGGGCATCTGGGCATGCGGGTCGAACGGCTGCGGTTGACCGACTTCCGCAGTTATCGCGAGCTTGACCTGACGCTGCCCGCCGGGCTGACCGTCTTCTATGGGCGTAATGCCCAGGGCAAGTCGAACCTGCTCGAAGCGATCAGCCTGATCGCCACCACGCGCTCATTCCGCACCAGCAGCGAGCGCGAGGTTATCCGCTGGGGGGCGCCGGGGCGGTTCGCGCGCGTCGTCGGCGACATCGCGCGCAGCCACGACCAGCTCGAAATCGAGGTGATTCTGGCGGAGGGCGTGGACGACGCCACCTCCACCACGCAGGCCAGCGAGACGGCGCCGGCTACGCCGACCGGGGCGACGTTTCGCAAGCGCGTGCGGGTCAATGGCTCGCCGCGCCGCGCGATTGATCTGGTGGGCATGGCGCCCGTCGTCGTCTTCGCGCCGACCGATCTCGATCTGGTGACGGGCGGCCCCTCACAACGCCGCCACTTCCTCGACCTGACGCTCTGCCAGACCAACCACACCTACTGCCGAACGCTCAGTCAGTATCAGAAGGTGATCGCGCAGCGTAGCGCCCTGCTCAGGCGCATCCGCGAGGGCCTGGACACGCCGCAGTCGCTCGCCTATTGGGATGACCAGCTCGTGCGGCTGGCGCTGCCGATCATGCGCGGGCGCGCCGACTTCCTCGCACGCGCTAGCCTCGCCGCCGCGCGGGTCTATCGCGCGCTCGCCAGCGAAGATGAGGCGCCCGCCACGCCCGACGGGGACGAGGGCGCGGCACGCGGCGAGGCGGACAGCGCGGCGCTCCGGCTGGAGTACCGCCCATCCTATCAGCAGCCACAACAACCGCCAGATTCCGCCGAGACGCAGGCCGATCAGGCGCAGCAGGCGCAGCAGGCGCAGCAGATGCGCGCCGCGCTGGAGGTGGTGCGCCGTCGCGAGATCGCGCAGGGGGCGAATGTGCTCGGCCCACACCGCGATGACCTGGGCTTCCTCGCGGGCGGCGTGGACCTGGCGATCTATGGCTCACGCGGGCAGCAGCGCACGGTGGCGCTGGCGCTAAAGCTGGCGGAGCTGGAATACATCGAGGCGGAGACCGGTGAGCAGCCTGCGCTGCTACTCGACGACGTGCTGAGCGAGCTAGACCCGCAGCGGCGCGAGGATTTGCTGCGGGCAGTGCATGGGCTGGACCAGACGCTCGTGACGACGACCGACCTGACGATTGCCCCAGCGAGCGCGCTGCGCCAGGCGACGATCTTCGAGGTGCGCGGCGGCGCGATCATTCAGAAGCAAACGCCGCCTGCCCCAGAGCTATCTGAGGCGGGCGGCGAAAACAGCGAAGTGCGGCGCGATGCTGCGAATCTGAGCGGCGACGAGCAATGACTAGCGATGATTAGCGGCGCTCGGACCGCACAAGGAAACTGCCGACGGAGGACGACTCCGCCAGCCGATTGATGAGGCGCACTGCGCGCGCATGCTGCGGGTGGCGCCCGAAGCGGTGCAGCGCCTGCTCATCGGTCAGATCAATGACCAACATGGCATGGCGATACGACGCGGCATTGTTGACCCCGTAGCGCACCCGCTCCACGCCGGGAAGCTCGATGAGCAAGTCATAGCTCTCGCGCAATGTGCGATCTATGACTTCCCGGTTCAAGTCCGGCTTGACCCGTATGATGACCTCATGCCTGATCATGATCCGGCTACCACCTTCCGCGTCGAACCGCGTCGAACCACGTCGAAATGCACGAACCGTGTATGCACACATCATACTGCGTGTGGGGGCTGTAGGGCAATAGCATTAGGGCGTTTTCACAGGGTAAGTCGCTTGAACGCCTCAGCGGCGCCAAAGCCAGCGGGCGCGCCAGCCGCACGCCGATACATCCTGCCAGATCATCGAAGTGTATGCCACGACGATTGACGAAGCGCCGCTGCAAGAACTGCTCTTGCCGCGGCGCCAGACGCTTGAGCGTTTGCCGCTCCTTGCCCGCGACTTCTCCGGAGATGCTTCACGCTCTGACTAACGCTTGCTTAGCTTACTGGCTGCGGCGCTACACCTGCCTCTGCGTTGCGGGTCCGCGACAAGTGTGCGGGTCCAGCGAAGACGACAACGAGGATGACCGCGACCCAAATGAAGGCATCCATGAGCATATAGGGCCTGGTACCTGACGTCAGGGGTAATACCGCAGAGACAAAGGTGTTCCCAGCTGCATGAAAGAGGACGCAGAGCAGGAGGCTTCGTGTGTTGATATAGAGCCACCCGAGCAAGACGCCCCATCCACTCAACTGCAAGAAAAACCAGATAAACCCTACCAGCCCGGAGCCAGACCCCGATCCCGGCACCCAGAAGAGTGGCAGATGCCAGCATGCCCAGATGGCGCCGATGAGCAGACTGGAAAACAATGCGCCTCTGCGTACGAGCAGCCGGGGCAGCGCGAATCCCCGCCAACCCGGCTCCTCTGCCAGCGGGCCACCTACAAAGAGGTAGAGCGGAAACCAGATGACGAACTGGAGTGGCACAGTGTACCACGGAGTCAACTGAACGCCCTTGGGCAACGTGTCGCCGAGCAGGGCATCCACCCCAAGCGCTGCCAGGATGATCACCCCATAACTACAGAAGGCGAAGAGATACCATTGTATCCCGACCCGCCAGCGCACCATGCTCCTGAGGAAGGTTCGCAAGCCTGCTTTTCCGCTGATCAGGCCAGTCAGCAGGAGGGCAGAGAACGTCGGCCCCCAGGCTGCCAACAGTTGGATGAGGAGCGCAGGCACGCGTGGGAGATGTACGGGAAGGATGCCCCAGGAGGAGAGCAGCAAGGGAAGTCCTAGGAGCCAGGAGTAGCCAAACGTCAACAGGAAAAACGCGGCCAGAGAGTGGCGCTTAACCCAGCGAAACACGGGGGATCGCCTGGACGTTTCTGGAGCGTAGATGGTCTCAACGATGTTTGGCATGTGGTCAATTTCTCGCTTTCATGCCGCCCCACATGTCAGCGGGGCAGTATGTGTCCAGGGGCAGAGGTCCCCTACGATGCGATGAACTGAGCAAGGGGCAATAGTTCTCCAAGCCGCCGAGCCACCCAAACAACCTCATATTTGCTCAGCGTTTGGCGCCCCTTGGTTCATCCAGTGCGCGCTATCGTCTTGCGCACTATCGCGAATGCTAGTGATGAGATATTGAATTTCGGTAACGCCCCGTGAACGAATCCTTACAGTCTCGGCACATGCTCGGCGTGCCTGGCCAATCCAGGAGCTCTGGATACCTGAGGACAGGGCCAGCGGAGATCGTGGCGACCAGGGCAAAGGCAGTCCAACCCTCTTGCGTCGCCTGCTGTGATCCTTCAGACGCTTCGTAGCGCTCACCTGTCTTACGCATGCGGCATATTCGACTTGATCGCTTCTGGCATGAGAAGGCTCTGGGCGTTTTCACAGGGTAAGTCGTTTGAACGCCTCAGCGGCGCCAAAGCCAGCGGGCGCGCCAGTCTCCATCGCACGTCGCCGCCAGTCGCGCGCCAGCGCGTGCGCGTCGCTGGTCTGGCTGCGATGCTCCAGCCGTCCCGCAATCTTCTGGTCGAGCGTCGCAGTGATGTCTACGTAGTGGTCGGGCGCGGCGCTACAGAAAAGCCAGACCTCCGGCGTCATATGCGGTGACAAATGCTCGTCGCGCAGCAATTCGGGGAAGCTCAGTGGGTCACGCGCATAGGGGTAGGCGGCGTCGAGCGCGACCCGACCGACGACGCGATGATCGCGATGACAGGTATAGGGCGGCCAGGGCGTCACGGCGTCGTGGGTGAGCAACAGCGCAGGCCGATAGACGCGGATGGCGCGGGTCAGCAGACGCAGCAGTGCCCGGTCGTCTTCCAGTTCGCCATCGGGCAGCCGCAGGAAGGCTGGCTCCGCCGCGCCGAGTACGCGGCAGGCGGCGCGCTGCTCAGCCTCGCGCCGCGCCGCCACCCGGTCTGGCGCTTCGGCCGGATCGCTCGTTCCCTTCTCGCCTGAGGTACAGAGCAGGTAGACCACATGCCAGCCCACCTGCGCGAGTCCCGCGACCGCGCCGCCCGCCCAACTCTCTACGTCATCAGGATGCGCCGCGATCACCAGGCAGACACGCTGCGGCGCTGGCTCGCTCGGTGCGCTCATGCCAGTCGCTCCAGTCGCTTCGGTCTACTTCAGAATCTGCGCGGCGACGACCATCTTCTGAATCTGGTTGGTGCCTTCGTAGATCTGGGTGATCTTGGCGTCGCGGAAGAGCTTCTCGACGGGATATTCGCGAATGTAGCCGTAGCCGCCGTAGATTTGTACGGCGTCGGTCGTGACCTCCATCGCCACATCTGAGGCGAAGTTCTTGGCCATGCTGCTCTCGTAGAGGAAGGGGCGCCCCGTCTCCGTCAACCTGGCCGACCACCACGTCATCAGCCGCGCCGCCTGCACCTTGGTCACCA
>JAICSR010000415.1 GCA_025936795.1 Ktedonobacterales bacterium
GTCTGGGCCGATGTTGCTGATGACAAGCGGCGCGCGCAGATGGGTAACCTCGCCAGAGCGCTTATTGCGCACGAGCGCGCCGGTTGCGGCTCCCTGCTCGCGGGTGATGTCGAGCGTCTCGTGTTCCAGCAGCAGTTCGCCGCCCGCGCTGGTCACGCGGCGCTCCAGTTCGCCCGTCAGCGCAGCGCAGCCACCCTCCACAATGCCCGGCGCGCCATAGCGGAACATGTTTCTGGTCGTCTCGACGATCTCAGGGTAGAGCACATCGTCGAGGTCCACGCTCAGCGCGAAGTGGCAGACACGCTCGAAGTAGGCGTAGAGTTCGGGCGAGGCGGCGCGTGAGATGCGCTGGTCGAGCCATTGGCGATAGGTCTGCTGGCGCTCATTCGGGCGCGGATCGCGCAGCAGCATCGCATAGCCAAGCTGCGCGAATTGGCCGAACTGGCGCGCGCCGAGGACGCTGGCAAGCTGCAAGACCGAGCGCGTGACAATCTGTTTGCCGCGCACATGAAACGACGCGAAGACCTCCGAGTCGTGAATCGCGTGCGGCACACCCAGCGCGCGCAGCATCGCGGCTAGCTCGCCATTGGTGCCGAATGGCAGCATATGGACGGCGCCCGTGCTGACCTGCGCGCCCTGGAATGTCTTCGCCGTGAAGCGGCCGCCGGGATGCGCCAGCCGCTCCACCACCGCGACCCGCCGCCCACGGCGCAGAAACTGCGCAGCGGAGAGCAAGCCGCCCAGGCCCGCGCCGATCACCACCACGTCATAGTCCAGGCTGCGCGCTGGTAGCTCATGCGCAGGTCGCTCGTTCGCCAGATTCGCCGTTGTCATGCGCTCTCCAGATTCAAGGCTGTGTATGGATGATCGCCGGTGATCGCTCGGCAGGTACGCTGACCGCCCGCCATCACGACTGCTGTTGCAGGCGGAAATGGATATCTTCGAGGCCACGCAGCACGTGGGCGCGTTCGTAGCTCCACTCTCCCTCGCTCGGCCCCTGCGCGCGCAACGCCTGCGCGAGTTCGCCCGCCCGGCTGGCCAGCGCACGCAGCCGCTCCAGGTTCTCCGGATCATCTGCGATACTATCAATCAGTTGATGCAGGCTTGGTTGCGCGACATGCTGAACGGGCGAGATGTCCGCCGCATCGTCACCGCGCAGATCGGCGATCAGGTCGGCTACCCGCTCGCGCGCCTCGACGAGTGTCGCGCGCCGCCGCTCAGCCAGCGCCGTTTGCAGGCCCGCCTGGCGGGTCAGCGCCTCGCTCACCTCCAGCAGTTGCGCGCGGATGGCGTCAAGCCCAGCGCTATCCTGGGAGGGCGCCGCCATGCGTGACGCCGAGGCCGCCAGCTCCGAGGAGAGGCGCGCGACGCTGGCATGCTTTGCCGTCGCCGGAGTTGGGACGCTGGTGGGCCGCGCCAGTCTAGCGGCCTGTGGGACGCTTTCCGCCTCGGCGCTGGGCGTCACGAGCACGCCAATCTCCTCGGTGGCTCCGTCTTCGGCAACATCCTCGGCTGCGTCTTCGGCGCTCACAGCCGCAGGCGCCTGTGAGGCGATGGCCTGCGGCTGATCGAGCAGGAAGAGCAACTCGTGCTGGCCGATCAAGATGCGGTCGCCGTGATGGAGCGCCGTTGGCTCCGTCAGTTCCAGATCGTTCAGGAAGGTGCCATTGCTGCTGCCGAGGTCGGCGATGGTGTACAGATTCGCCTCGCAGCGCAGGATCGCATGTCTGCGTGAGGTCAGCGTGTCGCCATCGAAGATGATATCGCAGCCAGGCGTGCGCCCGATGGTGATGGTCTGCCCCTTCAGCGCATATTCACCGACCCGCTGCGCCTGAGCGTCTGCGCTGTCGCCTGCCTCAGCGGGAAGCGCGCGAATGATGATGCGTGCGCTCGTGGCGTCGGTCGTTTCGACCCGCGTGTTCATCTGAGTATTCGCCTGCATATTGGGCGTCGCGTCGCTCCCTTCGCTGGCCACAGGCTCGCCATCCCAGCGGGTGGGTCTACCCGGCTGCGCATCGTAGAGCGGCGCATGCTCCGTCGTGGATATTCCCAGATCAGGCTCGACAAGCAGCCGCCCGCAGTTACGGCAGAAGCGAGTACCGGCCTCGTTTTCGCGCTTGCACAGCGGACATGTAAGGAGCGTCTGATCCATTGCTGTGTCTCTCCCCTACCCCGCCAGCCCCCGGCTGTCCTGACACGACGACGTTGAGCGTTGAGATGGTCTTCGTGCGCGACACCATCTCAGCGCTCCCGCGACCACTCGACACGGCGCGACACGGCGCGAAAAGGTCGCTATGGCTCGACATGGAGTATACCACTGCGGGCAGCGCTGGCTCGCATGTGGCGCCCATTCTGGGGCATGTGACGGCGCCTGGCGAGCTGGCTCAGGAAGCTGCGCCGATTGCGCACGCCGCGCATCGTCGCGTATACTGGAGCAGGCGCCGACGTGAGCCTGGTCAGGCTCGGCGCCGCAGCGGGGCTGTAGCTCAGTGGATAGAGCAGCGGTTTCCTAAACCGGAGGTCGGCGGTTCGAGTCCGCCCAGCCCCACCGAGAATTCAAGCGGATTTGTGCGTCAGCGGCACGGCACGGCTCAGCGCGCTGCGGCCCGCTGCACACCCCTTCAAGTAACACAGCGGGCCATTCTCGCCTATCTCGCCTATCTCGCGTATCTCGCCTATCGCAGCTGTGGACGACGACGCGCTAGCCCGCTAGCTCGCGGCGCTGCGCTTCGAGCCGGGCGAGGGTATCCTCGCCGGCGGCGAGGGCGTCGCGCTCCTTCTGCACGACCTCCGGCTTGGCGCGCGTCACGAAGTTCTCGTTCGCCAGCATCGCCTGCGTGCGCGCGATGGCCGCGTGCGCCGCTTTGATCTGCTCATCCATCCGCGCAACCTCGCGCTCGATGTCGAAGAGATCGGCGACGGGGATGTAGACCTCGACGCCACTCGCCACCATCGTCATCGCCTGCGCTGGCTTCGTCGCCAGCTTGCGCTCGATCAGCGGCGGCTCCGTCCCGGCAAGCTGCTCGATCAACGCCGCCTGCTGCTTCAACAGCGTCGTGCGCTTGCCACCCGCCAGGATGACCCTGACGCGCGGCAGCTTTGGCTGCTGCTGCTCCTGGCGCGCATCGTTGATCTGCTTGCGCGCGTCGCGGATGCGCGTGATGATCTCCTGGAGCAGCGCGAACTCCTCCTCGGCGGTCGCGTCACTCAGGCGGGCCGTCGCCGCAGCGTCGAGGCTGGGCCAGCTTGCGATGATCAGCGCGCTGGCGGGCCACTCCGCCGCTGGCTCCTCAGCCCAGAGGTGCTGCCAGACCTCCTCCGTCACGAAGGGCATGAAGGGATGCAGCAGGCGCAGCGTCGTGTCGAGCGCCGAGCGCAGAATCTGCGCGGTGTTCTCGCGCAGCTTCGGGTCCTGAAGCTGGCGCTTGGCGGCCTCCAGATACCAGTCGCAGTACTCCGACCAGAAGAACTCGTAGATTTGCCGCCCAGCCTCGCCGAACTGATACTCCTCCATCAGGCGCGTCGTGTCGCCAATCAGGCGCGACATCCGGCTGATGATCCAGCGGTCGGCCA
>JAICSR010000526.1 GCA_025936795.1 Ktedonobacterales bacterium
GCTGGAGGTATTCGTCGCTGGGGCGCCACGCGATTGGCTCATCGAGCGATTCCCAGTTGTCGGGCGTGGGCGTGGTCGAAGTGGTCGTCTGTGTCGTATCGCTCATCTCATGTGACTCCTTCGTCAACGACGCCGCCCGCTGCCTCGCGCTCGGCGGCTCATCAGCCGTATTCTAGCATGCTAGCTCGCCATGCTGAACACATGAGCCTCAGCGAGTGTGCGGCAAACTGCGCTGCGCAATGGGACTACTCGCCGCGCCAGCGCAGGCCACCTCCGCCTGCGCTCTGTGCGATGCGCCCGACGCCGAAGATGTGCGCGGCGGTGATCTGCGCATGCTCGGCGAACGCATCGCGCAGCAGCCACTCGCGGGTCGCCAGCATCGTCGCGGGGTCGGCCCACGTCACCATCCAGTCGGGATGCTCGACCTCGATAGCGTGGTGGAAGAGGTCGCCGACGACGTAGAGCGTCGCGTCGTTGGAGTGGACGCGCACGATCTGGTGTCCCGGCGTCTCACCAGGCGCGGGCAGAATCTCGATGCCCTCGCTGATCTGATGGCGACCCTCGACCAGATCGAGCAGGCCGCGCTCACGCAGTGCGCCGAGCGTGTGCGCCTCCAGCGAGGTCGAATCCTGCAGCGCCGTCTGGAGTTCAGCATCCGCCCAATCGGCGGCGCCGAGCGAGTAGCGCGCCTGGGGGAAGGTGGGCGCAATCCCAGCGTCACTGGCCGCCGTGACGCCCGCGTAGTGGTCCCAGTGCGCGTGCGTGATGACCACATGGGTGATGTCCGCTGGCGTCACGCCAAGGCTGGCAAGCTGGGCGGTAATGGCAGGCGGTGGCGTGTAGTCAGGCAGGGCGTATCCCGACTCAGGCGTGACCGTCGCGCGGTAGTCGCCAATGTCTACCAGCGTGCGCGCGCCTGCCAGTTCGATGTAGACGCTCAGGCTGGGACACACGCCGACTTGCTCAAAGAGATCAGCGTAGTCGGGCCGCCACACCTGCTCAGGGACGGCCATCTCCTCCGCGAGATGCAGCCGCAGATTGCCCGCGTTGAGCACTGTGACGCGCGCAGCGCCGATGGTGAGCGTCGTGTTGTCTTGCATTGCATCCTCCACTGCGTATCCGTCTCACTCCAAGGGATCACTCCAGATCGCGCGGCCAGTCGCGCGTCGCCTCCAGCATGCCGCCCAGCACGTCGGCCCAGGGTGTCAGCAGCAGCGTATCATCGCGCAGGACGCTGCGTCCGCCGACGATCACCTCGCGGATGGCCTGCGGCGTCATCGCATAGACCACGTTCTTCTCGTAGCGCCACGGCGGCTGCAGCGAGGGATCATCCATGTCTATCAGCGTGAAATCGGCGAAGTGGCCGGGCGCAATGCGTCCGGCGGGCAGGTCGAGCGTCTCAGCGGAGCCAGCCGTCCCCATCGCCAGCGCCGTCTCAGCAGGCAGCGTATTGGAGTCGAGCGCCGTCAATTTCTGTAGCAGCGCGCACATGCGCATCTCATCGAAGACCGAGACGCGATTGTTCGAGCAGCCGCCGTCGCTGCCCAGCCCGATCTTGACGCCCGCCGCCAGCATGTCTGGGATGCGCGTCACACCGTCGCCCAGGAACATATTGCTGGCCGGATTGTAGACCAGTCGCACGTCGCGCTCGCCCATCAGGCGGATGTCGTCGTCCTCCAGCCAGCAGCCGTGGATGATCGTCGCACGCTCCAGCGCCACGCCCAGCGATTCGAGCCAGCGAATTGGCGTCAGGCCAGACTGCTTCAGGATTTGGTCGCGTTCGTAGCGTCCCTCGGCGACGTGCATGTGGAAGCGCGTTCCCAACTCCTCGGCCAGCCGCGACCCCGCCACGATCATCGCCGGGCTGGCGGCGTGTGGCGAGTGCGGCGCAGGCAGCACGGTCACATCCTCAGCGCCGCGATACTCCTGCCATAGCTCGCGTGTACGCCCCACCGCCTCGTCAATCGTCTCCTGATACTGCGGCGGCGCGCCATTCCAGTCATACATCGTGCGGGCCAGCGCGATGCGGATGCCGACATCGCGCGCCGCGCGAATCACGGCACGGTCATTCTGGTTGCCGCCATCGTGGATATAGAAGAAGTCGCAGACGGTGGTGACGCCCGCGCGCAGCATCTCGGCGAAGGCGAAACGCGCGCCGTGATAGATCACGTCCTCGCTCATGCGCGGCGTGTAGCCGTAGAGCGCGCGGTCGCGCCAGGTAAAGAAGTCGCAGTCATCGGCGACACCGCGCAGCAGCGACTGAAAGGAGTGGTTGTGCGCGTTGATCGTGCCAGGCAGCAGCAGGCGGCGCGGGAAGCGCTCGACGGATATCTCCGGTGGTAGTTCGTCCA
>JAICSR010000304.1 GCA_025936795.1 Ktedonobacterales bacterium
GCCCATGGGCGATGATCTAGCCAGCAGTCGTCCAGGATGCGTGAGATTGTCTGCTACTCAGGCGGCTGGCTCGCTCGATGGCGCAGTGGTTGGTGTGGTGGCGCCTGGCGGTTGCAGCGGTGGCAGGGCGTCACCGGCCAGCCGGGGCAGCGCATGGTAGATGTCGGCGCCGGTCAGATGCGTACGCTCGCTGTGGGCCAGCGCCACCGCACGCAGGAAGTCGGCTTGCAGGTCTACCGCCGTCGCCTCCCACATCAGGCTGATGGCGCGGCGGGCGAAGGCGATGTCATTGCGCGGCTCGATGCGGTCAATGTCCTCGAAGAAGAAGCCGCAACTGGTGTACATCCACTGGCCGACGTACTGGGCTTCGAGCAGGCGCACCACCTTCGTCTCATCCGCAGGCTGTCTGGGCGCCGCGCCGCGCTTGCCATAGCGCGACCAGAAGGCGTCGGGCGCAAGCCAGCCCTCGCGCAGGCTCAGGTAGGCGTCGCGCGCGGCCCATGGGTCAGCCAGGTAGGGCGCCGCCTCGCGCTCGAACACCTCGTCGAGCCGCACGTGCAGGCCATCCAGGGCGCGGCGCAGCGCAGGCTTCCAGCTGGAATCGCCCTCGGTGCAGCCACAGCCATCGCTCCAGCGCGCCACACCATGCCCGCAGCTCCAGGAGCTAGGGGCGCGCAGCGTGATCTCGCGGGTGGGCGGATGGTCGCGCAGATAGCGGTCGAGCGTGACGACCTCAAAGCCCGCCGCTGGCGCAGAGGTCTGGGTGAGGCGGCTGAGGAAGTGGTCGCGCCAGGCCTTGTGGTGGCCATACAGTTCGCCGTCGCTGGCGATGATGATGATCTGATCGACGCCACGCGCCCGCTTCTCCGCATTGGCATACGATGGCAGATAGGCGTGGGCGAAATGATCGGCGTTGTTCGTGACATCGGACTCGAAGGAGATGCTGCCGCTAAGCGGGCCAGTGTAGAAGAAGACCGTGATTGTCTCACCATTCGGCAGGCGCACGAGGTAGGGTTCGGTTGGGTCCACTGGCTCAGCCGCCTGCCACGGCGCCAGCACGGTATAGGTCACGCCGCAGGCATGCAGCGCGGCCAGCGTCTCCAGGTCAGCCGCCGTCTCTGGCAGCCACATGCCCAGCGCGGCGCGTCCGAAGCGCTGCTCAAAGTCTTGCAGGCCCCAGCGAATCTGGGTCAGTTTGTCGCGCGGGGTAGCCAGCGGCAGGATGGTGTGGTTATAGGCCTGGGCAAGCGCCGCGCCGCCGCCGGAGCGCAGCAGGTGTTCGCGGTCCGATGCGACGATGCGCCGCAGCACGTCGGGATGTTGCTCGTCGAGCCAACTCGCCAGGGTCGGGCCGAGATCGAAGCTGATTCGCTCGAAGTTGCCTAGCTCGGCATTGGGACGATAGCACTCAGCGGTGATCTTCTCGTTGAAGTTGTCGAATGGCGCCGCCCCTGGCTCAGTCGGAATCTGAGCGGTGAACGGATCTTCGCGTGGCGGCTGATAGAAGTGGCCGTAGATACACAGATACTGGTGAGAACCCTCTGACACGCCCGACACCTGGCTTTCCAGCTTCTGTACGCGACAGCGCGCACACCCTACAATGGCCTTCGTTCGTGATCGTCGTGATCGTCGTGATCGTCGTGATCGTCGTTCAGGCGCCTCGCCGCTCCACACACATCAGCGTCGCGTGGTGTGACGAACGACACATCTCTACTACTATACACCAGCTTCAGCCCGCCGCTCACATGCGCGCAGCGTCTGCGCGCATATCACGCACGACGAAACGTGCGGGCCGAGCACATCGGATACCGTACAATAGTCCCGCTGGTCGCCAGCCGAACGTACCACCTGTTCGGCCAGCGGATGCCCTCTCCATCGCCTGGGCGCCTCAGCGAGAGCGTGGGTTTCACCCGCCTGCTAGCCATAGAGGAAGTCTTCCTCCCTGCGCCATTCCTTTGCGTTGGCTGAGGAACGGAATCGCGCGTCCATGCGCGTTGACATGCGGGCGTGCGCCGCATACCGTTAGTGGTGGACGGCGTGCGCGTTGACGAGCGAGACGAGCGAGACGAGCGATGCGCGTGTTGGCGAGGGAAAGCATTCTCGGCGCCGATGCGACAGGCTGACCAGAAGACACCAGATGATCGCAGCGGAGAAGGAGCGAATCCAGCATGATGAGTCGCCATGTCAAGCCAGCGCCGGGAGGTCTGGAGACGGATCAGTTTAGCTGGTTCGCGCGTATGCGGCATGAGGCGCCCGTGTATGTGGACCCACGGAGCGGCGTGGTCTCGGTCTTTGGCTATGACGACACGCAGCGTGTGCTCTCCGACTACGCCAGCTTCAGCTCGGAGCGCGGCGCGCACAATCCCACGGAGGAGCAGGCGCTCAGCGCGAGCCTCATCAGCTCCGACCCACCGCGCCATCGGCAACTGCGCAACCTCGTGACACAAGCGTTCACGCCGCGCGCGGTGGCGCAGATGGAGCCACGCATCGCCGCCATCGTCGCCGAACTGCTCGATCAACTCTGCGCGCATGGGCAGACGCCAGCCGACTTCATCGAAGAGTTCGCCGTGCCGCTGCCCGTAACCGTCATCGCCGAGCTACTGGGCGTGCCAGCCGAGCGTCGGGTGGAGTTTCGTCGCTGGTCCGATACGGTCGTCTCGACGGGTGGCGCTGGCGGATGGCAGTCTGCCGCCACGGCGCAGCGCGAGATGGCCAGCTTCTTTGGTCAGATGATCGCACAGCGGCGGGCGGAGCCGCGCGACGACCTCATCAGCCAGCTCGTCGCCGCCGAGATTGACGGCCAGCGTCTGACCTCGGTCGAGCTGATCGGCTTCTGCATCCTGCTGCTGGTGGCGGGCAACGAGACGACGACCAACCTGCTTGGCAATGCGGTCCTCAGCTTCGAGGAGCAGCCAGAGACCTGGGAGCGCCTGCGCGCGGAACCGAACCTGATTCCCTCAGCCATCGAGGAAGTTCTGCGCTATCTCTCGCCGGTGCAATCCATGTATCGCTCGGCGAGGGGCGAGCAGCGCCTGGGCGACATCACCACTCACCCTGGCCAGTTCATCGTCGCCTGGATCGGCTCGGCCAACCGCGACGAGGCGCGCTTCTCCGACGCCGAACGCTTCGACATTGCGCGCTCGCCCAATCGCCATCTCGCCTTCGGGCAGGGCATTCACTTCTGCCTGGGCGCGCCGCTGGCCCGGCTGGAGGCGCGCGTTGCGCTGGAGGCGCTGCTGCAGCGCGCACGGCGGGCGCAGGTGGCGCCAGATGCGCGCCTGGAGTGGGTAGACAGCACGATTGTCTATGGCGTGAAACATCTGCCAGTGACCATCATGCCAGCGTAGCGGCTCGGCTAGCGGCGGCGCGCGACCTTCTCGGTCAGATAGAGCGTCAGCAGGATCAGCGAGGTCAGCGTGATCGCCTGGCCAACGCGGCCCGTAGCGGTGGCGAGGTAGACCAGCGCCAGCACCAGCGCAATGCCCAGCGCGACCAGCAGCATGCGTCCGGCCAGTGTCGCAATATAGGCGCGCAGCGTCACGCGGCTTGCCGGACTTGCCGGGCGCACCATCGCATGCGCTACGCCGCCCGCCAGTTCATCAGTCGCGTCGCGCGGCTCCGCGCTCGTGTGGGGCGTCCGCGCCTCCATCGCCGCGATCACGGCTCCGGCGACGGTCAGCGTGGCCGTCAGCACGGGCAGCAGGGTGGCGGCGGTGCGATGGGTCTGGCGGAGCGTGGTGACGTGTTGAGATGGGTTCATGGCGGCTTCCTCCTGCACAATGTAAGTCCCTGTCGAGGCGAGGTTTTCAGTGGGCGCCAGAGCCGAATGGAACGGACTTCGCGCCTCTCTCTGTCCCTCACCTATTCCGCCACACCGCCGTCAGATCGGTAATTTGTTCCCCCTCTGCGACGTCCTATCTCAGGAGCATCCGATGCGGCACGCCACGTGCATGCTTTGTGCCAAGGGCATCCTGGGGTGACGCCAGAACGGGAGTGCGCAAGCCTCCAGACTGGCCCGCGAGTCGCTGTGACGCAAAGCGCGCGTAGACACCTGCGCGGGCGTGAGTCATTGTACAAGGTTTGCCCGATTGCATGCATAGCAGTGTGCAAACTGTGTGCAGCTTCACACGGCTGTTTCATCCAAATCGTAACGTGAAACGTATATACTGATGAGGAGGCGCTACATGATGGCTTTCCTCTGGGAAGTTTTGCGTCAGTGGCGTACAGAAGCCACTTCACGCGGCTTGAATGGCGCCGATGCTTTCCAGATCGAAGAATATTACTTCCAATTTGGAAGTAAGGCGTTTGCGCCCGTGAAAGTCAGGTGTTCACCCGATGCGTACCCGGATTCTCGGCAGGTACACTGAGGCCAACAGTGAACAAATAATGTGCAATATCACGTCGCATACGAAACGGCGCTGCGCTACGCATCGTAACCAACGCCAGGCTGGGTCCACGGTGAGGCCCATGGAGAGGATGAGGCGCTATGGTTGCCACTCGACCACTGATTGAGGAGACCCCGGGGCAGCTTCCCGACGAAGGGAAACTCAACATGTGTTTGACAGACGCCTCCGAGGCGCTGACTGGCGCGCTGACTGATGCCATGAACGACGCGATGAGCGATGCGCTCGAAGCGCGTGTGGATGAGGCGAACGAGCAGGAGCCGACCGAGGCGGAGCTAGAGGCGCTCTCAGCGGAAGAAGAGGACGCGCTGTTTGGCAAGGGCGCCGGCTTCTACGGCGGCGCCGACGGCAGCGAAGACGCCTTCCAGAGCTATCTGCACGACATTCGCGGACTCTTGCTGCTCTCGCACGATGAAGAAGTGATTCTGGCGAAGCGCGCCCAGTTTGGCGACATGCGCGCCCGCCGTCGTCTGATCGAGGCGAATCTGCGGCTGGTCATCTCCATCGCGCGGCGCTATACCAACTCTGGCGTGCCGCTGATTGACCTGATTCAGGAGGGCAACCTGGGCCTGATGCGCGCCGCCGAGAAGTTCGACTGGCGCCGTGGCACGCACTTCGGCACCTACGCCACCTGGTGGATTCGCCAGGCGATCAGCCGCGCCGC
>JAICSR010000326.1 GCA_025936795.1 Ktedonobacterales bacterium
CCGTGCCTGCCGCGCGGGGCGGGGCGCGCGGCCATCCCCTGGCCTCACACCCCCGATCCGCCGCTTGCCGCGCGCCGGGGGGCTCCGCGTGTGCCGCCCTCGGGGCTCGCGCCCGCACGCCCGGTCAGCTTCACGCTCGCGCTCGACGCCCTCTCGCTGGCTGACCTCGCCGAGATGACGCCGCACCGCCCTGTCGAGGCGTCTGCGCTGGCTGCGGCGGCCCAAGCGGCGGCGGCAAGCGCGCGAGATGGGCGGCTCGTCGTGCGCTGCTCCTGCATCGTGCGCCGCTATCGTCGTCAGCGTCCCTCGCCTGCTCATCAATGACAAGCGCATGCTGTGAAAGTACGCGACGCGCGGTACACTGGTCATAAGAGGAGGTTGCGCTATGCGATTTCACGCGACGATTGAACTCAATGGCAAAACCGCCACGGGCATGCGTGTGCCGCCGGAGGTGGTGGAGCAGCTCGGCGCGGGCAAGCGCCCAGCCGTGCGTGTCACGCTCAATGGCTATACCTATCGCAGCACGATCGCGGTGATGGGCGGCGCGTTTATGCTGCCAGTCAGCGCGGAGGTGCGCGCAGGCGCTGGGGTGGCCGCTGGCGACGAGGTGGAGGTGGAGCTTGCGCTGGACGATGAGCCGCGCGAGATCGCTGTGCCACCTGACTTCGGGGACGCGCTTGCCAGCGATGCAGCGGCGCAGCGCTTCTTTGAGGGCTTGTCCTATAGCAACAAGCGGCGGCTCACGCTCGCGATAGACGGCGCCAAGTCCGCTGAGACGCGCCAGCGCCGCATCGCCAAAACGATTGAGATGCTGCGCGAGGGACGCAGCTAGGGCGACCTCTCGAACCCGCGCAGGGCGGACTGTGTGAGCCGCCAGTTTTACAGTTTGCCAGTTGCAGCCACCGCATCTACCTCGATTTTTTCCGGTACGGCGGCAAGTGACAGGCGTGATTGGCGAGCGCGCGTTCGCGGCGCCTGCGCCCGTTGAAAAGGCGACGGTCGCGATGCGGCCCAGCTGCCCTGGCCCACTTGACGGCCTCTACGGCATGAGGGAGGGTTCATAGCTGGCTCTCGTCGTCTTCTTTGCTCTCCGGCGGGGGTGTCATTCGGGAGGTAAGCACCGGGCGGATGGACTCAATCGGGGCGGCGAACAACGAGGGTTGCAAGGGGTTGTCGAAGAGCGTGGCAAAGTCCTCGGGTGTGAAGGCGCGGGCGAGCCGCACGGCGAAGGTCTCACGCAGCAGGCGGAGGTAGTAGACTGCATCGTAATCGCGGGGATCGTCGGTCGCCTCGCCCGCTGCTGCCTCGTCCGTCTCTGCCGTGGTCAGCAGCAGCCTGGGCTGGCCGCCCGCTGCTCGATAAGCGCGTACCTGTTCGCCCTGTTCCCAGGTTGTTCGACCACTGGCGAGCAGCGCCTCATAGGGCGCCTCGCGGCGCTCGCTGCGGGCGGCCAGGTAGTGTGATGGCGACTTGCTCAGCCGCACGCGGGTGGCCACAAGATGGGTCGCGAGCGCCCTCCGTTGGAGCGCCTCGGCCATCGTGAGATAGGCGCGCCGGACGCCGGGGATGTCGCCAGCCAGCAGGGCGGCGATGGCCTCGCGCAGAAAGACCTCGCCGAATGGCGCGGCGCGCGTGGAGTGAAAGGCTACCCCGCGCAAGGTGAGCGCGCCATCCCAGGCGCGCAGGGCATAGTTCTTCGGCTCGTGCGAGAGCATCGCAGCGTAGCGCCCCTCGAACTCCAGCCGGACGAGTGGGGGCAGCAACGCCGCCACCTCCGCAACGATCCGCCGCTCATCCGCCTCTCTCCAGTCGTCGGGTACCGCAAAGTAGACGCCGTCGGTATCGCCTTCGAGCAGCGTCGCTCCACGCGCCGCAAGCTCTCGGCAGAGCAGTCCCAGCACCGCACGGCCGCGCCGGGTGACTTCGTTGGCGGCGTGGACATCCGCGAAGCGCGTCAGCCCTGGGGCGCCCAGATAGCCATATGCCGAGTTGACCACGATCTTCATGGCGGCGGAAAGCGCCTCGTCGGTGTGCCGCTCCGGGGAGCCTGGCGCCGCCGCTTTGGCGCGTCCCTTGGCCGCCAGGCGCTGCTCTACCAGGCGGTCCACCAACGCCAGCAAGGCGCCGAGCCGGTCGCTGGCCGGGCCGATACGATACTGGCGCATAAGCGAGGGGTACAGGCTGGAAACGTCCGCTTTGACCACATGGGTCGCCACGCCTGCGGCGAAGAGATAGAGCGCCGCGCCGCTATGCGGGACACCATCGCTCACCGTTCGCGCTGGCAGCGCCATGCCCGAACGCAGATATGCGCGCACCAGCAACGGGTCGAGCACGCCAGTCGCGGGGCCTGCGTCCGCCAGCCGCTCGTAGCGCCGGGGAGCCATCCGCGCCAGGGCGAAGGCCGCGCCGCCAAGGAGGCGCGCCACTCCGTCAGCCTCATTCACGTCGTCCAGCGCGTACCGACGCACACGCTCAGGATCGGCCAGCCAGGTCTGGTAGACCTGTGCGCCCACGACATATTCGCGGTCGGGGCTGGCCAGCCCAAAGTGGCGCGCGACCGCCTTGAGTCCGTGGCCGGGGAGGTCGCGCGCAGAGAAATCGTAGCGGCGCACGGCATCCAGGGTATCAATCAATTCGCGGCCTGGCACAGTGTAGCGCCCCCGCGTCTCCTCACGCTCGCCAGAATCAGCCGCGTCGCCGCGCCATGGGCCAGCGCCACCAGCGCCACCAGCGCCACGGGAGGCCGGGCGTCTGCGCATGCCACCACTGTCCAGTCGGCCCATCGCCATCGTGACGCCCAGAAGCTCGGCGCGGCGGCCGAGGAAGGGCAAATCGAAGCCGTGGAGGTTGTGATTCTCGATCACATCGGGGTCGCGCTGGCGAATGAGGGCGATCAATCGTCGAATCACGTCAGCTTCCGCCGCAGACTCATCCAACCCGCGCTCGGCGACATCCAGCACGGCGGAGAAGCCACGATTGTCGCGCACGGCGACGAGAAAGATGCGGTGCTGCATGGGATGCAGTCCGGTCGTTTCGAGGTCGAACTGCAAGCGATGCAGGTCGTCGAACGCGAGTCCGCGAAAGTACGTGCGGCCCGTGGCGACGAGATACTGCTCTTCGGGTGGCAGGCTGAGCGCCGCGTCATCACCGAGGTCAGCCAACCGGGTGATCTGCCGCCGCAGGCGGGCCGATGCGCCCGTCAACACGGCGGTCTCGATCAGGCGGCTGTCGGTAGCGCTGACCAGATAGCGCAGGTGACCGGCGCCGGCGAGCTTGCGCCAGGCGACGGCGCCAGCGAACTCCGCGCCAGGCGCGCCTTCGGGCAGCAGCCGCGCGCCCAGGTGCGCGAGGTCGTCGAGCGAAGGCAGCAGCAGCCACGGGCGAAAGCGATCCTCTTCGCGGGTCAGCGCGCCACCAGGGCCGGGAGCGCGCCGCCAGACAACCGCCCGGCCATTGCGCTCGGCCCAGACGGAGACGATCCCTGGAGTGGGATCCCATCCCCAGAGCCACTCGTCTTCTACTGAAATCGCCATCGTTTCCTCACGCCGCCGCGACCAACCGCGCACGCGCTCATTCGCCTATCCTCGGTGGGCATCGCCATCGCCGCCATCGCCCACACAGTGTTCGCTTGCGGCGCAAAGGCGCAAGGTCAATAGTAGCACCTGACGCTAGTTGTGCAGGCGCAGATTCCCAACTCATCCCAATTTTTCAGGCGTGAGGGCAAGTGGCGCGCGTGGTGGGTGAGCGCGGGTACTCGCATTGAGCTGCAGCCTGAACCGCCAGCTTATCCCCTCTTTGCGCACGATCAACTTGCGCACTGCGTATTGCGCGTGCTATGGTTAGGGGAGAACGCCACGCATGATGCGGGCGGCTCGCCTGGTCAGCGGTCCATGAATGGGCCGCTCTGTTTTGGCCCGTTTTGGATGGAGGTCTGGTCTGATGGCAAGTCCACGAATGTTCTGGAAGCCGCCCGTCGCTCGTTGAGCCGGGACATCTCCTTCCTCTGTCGCCTGTTTCGCCTGCGCGGGCCTGATGGCTCAGCGCGCCCGTTCTGACCTCCTCCGGCCTTTCCGGTCAGTCAGCGCGATTCCAGCAGATCTATTTCCAGATCTATTTCCTTCGCGACAGCCACGGATATGTTCCGGCGAGAGCCAGGCGCTTGATTCCAAGCGCGCCGGTTCCGTCTGGGTCCGTGGTGATTCGTTCCCCCCTCTCGCTGGAACGCCTGAGCAGCAACGATCCCCTCCCCACCTTTCACGGCTCTCCGTGCGCTTTCACGCCCTGCGCTTGCTCACGCTCAGATGACCTGTTTCCCTGCTTTGGACGGGAATGTATGGGAGAGGATGGCCTGGGAACAACGCCCGGCCCAGCGCAGAATCACCGCGCTTCTGCCACTTCGCAACTGCCTACCGAACCGAGGGGATTGCTATGACACTGCATCAGCAAACTGCCAGGACCGACGACCTGGCGCGCGATAGCCCAAGTTCAAGCCTGAGCCTGGGCTTCGATCCACAGCATGGCCCGCATCCGGCGTCGCGCAGTTGGCGCGCCTTCGCGCAGGCCTACCTCGGCCCCTTCTGGCGGCGCTTCACGCTGCTGGGCGTGCTGCTGGTGGTCAGCACACTGCTTCAGACGCTCGGCCCGCAACTGGCCCAGCGCTTCATTGACGCGCAGCGCGCGCACGCTGTCGAGACGGCGCTGCTGGCGCTCGCGATTGGCGCGCTGGTCGCCGCCGGGCTGA
>JAICSR010000271.1 GCA_025936795.1 Ktedonobacterales bacterium
ATGCGCCAGGCAGCGCCGCGCGCTCGGCGGAGGACGATGCGGTTGAGGTCGGCTGGCGCGATGCGCCAGAGACGCCAGACGAACCAACCACACAGCAGCCCACTCCACCTGCGGTGGAGCATCAGATGGCTGCCGCTGAGGCGGCTGGAAGCCCGGCGGCCACCGCGCCTAGTGAGGCGCCGCAAGCGCCCGAAGCGCCAGAGGATGTGGCGAATGGCGCGGCGCGACTGATGGTGGTTGGCGTGGGCGGCGCGGGCTGCAACATCGTCAATCACATGATCGAGTCTGGCATGGGCGGCGTGGAGTTTGTGGCGGTCAACACCGACACACAGGCGTTGAGTCGGTCGCAGGCCACGCGGCGCATCGCGATTGGTGTTGGGCTGACGCGCGGCATGGGGACGGGTGGGAATCCCGCGATTGGGCAGCAGGCCGCGCAGGAGAGCTATCACGATCTGGTCAGCGCGCTCGATGGCGCTGATATGGTCTTCATCACGGCGGGCATGGGCGGCGGCACTGGCACCGGCTCCAGTCCCATCGTGGCGCAGGCCGCGCGCGAGGTGGGCGCGCTGACGTTGGCCATTGTGACGACGCCGTTCGCCTTCGAGCGCCGCCGCCGCACACTGGCCGAGCAGGGCGTGGCGGCGCTGCGCACCGTGGTAGATGCGCTCATCACCGTTCCCAACGAGCGCCTGGCGCAGTTGGTCGGGCGCGACACCAGCATCTTCGAGGCCTATCGCCTGGCGGATGAGGCGCTACGCACGGGCGTGCAGGGCCTGAGTGATCTGATCACCATCCCCGGCCTGGTCAACCTCGATTTCGCCGATGTGCGCTCGGTGATGAGCGAGGCGGGGTCGGCCTATCTTGCGACGGGCACGGCCAGCGGCGAGGGACGCGCTGAGAATGCGCTGCGCTCCGCGCTCTCCAATCCATTGCTGGACGTGGATATTACCGGCGCGCGTGGGCTGATCTTCAATGTGACTGGCGGCGATACGCTGAGCATGCGCGAGGTGGAGCAGATCGCCAATGCGCTGAGCGCCGCCGTCCATCCCGACGCGAACCTGATCTTTGGCGCGACCTACGACCAGGCGGCGGGCGACGCGCTGAAGGTGACAGTGGTGGCGACCGGCTTCGAGCCGCATGTCGCGCCCGAAGCGCGCCCCTCCACCTGGACGCCGGGCCGCATCCCGCTGGCGCCAGGCAGGCCTGAGGGACGCCCTGAGCCAAGCGTCGCGGGGCCGCCGTCGCGTGCGCCGGAGTCACCCGTTCCCGGCAGGATGGTCTTCGATGAGCCACTGCCGCATCTCTCGCAGCCGCCAGGCGCCGACTACGGCTGGAACGGCCCACCACTACCCTGGGCGCCGCAGTATCAGTCGTCCACAGGGGCAGGGCGGCAAGCCGGGGTAACGGTCAATCCTATCAATCCAGGGCCGCCGAGCCAGCCGTCGGGGCAGCGGTCGAGCCAGCCACCAAATCAACCGCCAGGCCAGCAGATGAGCCAGGCGCCAAGCCAGCCAGCAGGTTCGCCGCCCGCAGGTCCGCAGCCAGCGGCGCCTGGCAGATCGCACGGTGGGGCTGACCAGATCGTTCGGCCAGCCTACCCGCGTGAGGACTACGCGGTGAACACCGAGGAGACGGGACGCCCAGCGGAGCGCGAAGATCGGCATGGATTCTGGAGTCGGCTCTTCTCATCCAGCCCACCCAGCGCAGACCATTCAGACAATCCGCCGGATGCGCCGCGCCCATAGCTGGTAATTTCTCCAGCGCTATTACTGGCCGCCGCGCGGCGTCGCATCTTTCCACGCCCACCACTTGAGGCGTTGGGGGTCGTGCGGCCCTGGCGTGGCGAAGTAGACGGCGCAGCGCATGACGTAGAGCATGCAGCGGTCTATACGGACGCCACGTAGGGCGCAGAGGCGCTCATAGAGTTCCTCAGGGTCGACGCCGTCGAGCTGTTCGACTGTGCGGATGCCCAGGTCCCACAGGTCAACGGCAATGCTCTTGCCGACTCCTGGGATGCGCCGCAGATCGCGCAGCGCGGCGTCGCGCGCCAGGTCATCCGCCTGACTAGCGCGACTCATCTGGCTGATCTGAGTCATCGAAACGAGGCTCCTTTCTGTTCACCTCTGTCCACTGCGCGGCTACGACGCCGATCCCGCGTCGTCCGCCGCATCTGAGCTGGCCGAGCTGGAGAAGCCAAGGATGTAGCCGCCGGGGTCCTGGATGTAGAACTCACGCGCGCCGTAGAAGGTGGTCTGCGGCTCTTTGATGATGTGGGCTTTGCTGCGGATGCTCTCATACAGGGCGTCGGCGTCATCTACGCCGATGTAGAGTGTCTGGCTGGCGCTGATTGGCTGCCCCGTCAACTGGGGCAGCTCCTCTTCGAGGCTGTGCCGCGCCTGGAACATCAGTGAGACGCCGTCTGCGCTGAGGCTGGCCCAGACGGGCGCGCCCTCACCCTCCGCTGGCATGATCCCTGTCACCGCGAAGCCAAGCGTGTCGCGGTAGAATGCGATGGCCGCTGAGACATCCTCGACCATCAGATTCGGCGTCAACGACTTGAATGCCATGAACTAAGCTCCTCTCGCATGTCGCTCGCTGCGCACGCATACCTGTTCACGCCGACGATATTTGGCGTGGTTGGCGCCTGCGTCTGGTTCGGAGTATAACTGACAATGTGGTTAGAATCGGTCCACATTAGCGCCGACTTTATCACTGGCTTTGGAGACTGGCGCGCAAGAAGGGGACACCATGGCGCACGCCGCCTATTCGCCCGCCACACGATTGCTGGCGCTGCTCGATCTGCTGCAATCGCGCCCGCGTCTCTCGGCGGAGCAGCTCGCCGAGGCGTTGCAGGTCAACACGCGCAGCGCGCGGCGCTACATCACCATGTTGCAGGATATGGGCATTCCTGTTGAGGCGCGGCGCGGGCGCTACGGCGGCTATGCGCTGCGACCAGGCTATAAGCTGCCGCCGCTGATGTTGACAGATGACGAGGCGTTGGCCATCACCCTGGGCCTCCTCGCGGCCCCGCGCCTCGGTCTGGCCGAGATGCAGGCCGCCACGACGGGTGCGCTGGCGAAGTTGGAGCGCGTGCTGCCGCTCCAGACGCGCGAGCGGATGCAGGCCATCCGAGACGCGGTTGCGCTCGATGCGCCGCCCGCGCGTGAGGCGCCGACGCGCTTCGAGCATGTCGCGCTGTGCAGCGCCGCCGCGCGCCAGGGCCGCCGCCTCCAGATGACCTATCGCAGCGGCGATGGCGCGCAGACCGAGCGGTTGCTCGATTGCTATGGCGTCGTCTATCACGACGAACGCTGGTACGCCATCGGGTTCTGCCACCTGCGCCAGCACTTGCGCGTCTTCCGCCTCGACCGCGCTATGGAGATCACGCTGCGTGATGAGCGGTTCAGCCGCCCGCCGGGGTTTGATTGTCTCGCGTATGCCATCACCGCCTTCGCCGCCATTCCCGATACCTGGCTCGTGCAGGCGCTGCTCGATCTGCCGTTTGCGGAGGCCTGCCGCAAGACGCCGCCCGACTTCGCCACGCTGGAGGAGACGCCAGACGGCGCGTTCTTGCGCGCTTACGACGCCACACTCGACCATGCTGCGCGCTTCCTGATCGGGCTGGGCTGCCCGTTCCAGGTCGTCGGGCCACCTGAACTGCTCGATACGCTTGCCTGTCTGGCGAGCGATATCACAGCGATGGTCGCCCGCTCAGCTGCATGCGTCGCGCGCTGACCCCCTGCCGTGCCAGCGCCGCGATAACTTGCCAGTCGTCGTGCGGGCTGATAGGATGCGCAGAGCGACGCCGAACGGATGAGCGACCGCCACGCGGCGCTTGAGGAGATCATCGTGAGCCAGCAATTTGTCCCACCAACTCGCGCGCCACTGGTTGACGGGCGCGAGTTGCGTGTCGAGGGGGATGGCATACATATCGGCGAGCGGTTCCATCCGCTTGCGCAGATGCAGGAGGCGCGCCTGCTGTTCCTGCGTCCCGAAACGATTGGCCTGACCCTCGCGCAGATCGGGCAGGTGGAGTATTCGTTTGCGCGGCCTGGCGATGGCGTCGCCGCGCTTGAAACGCTCTATCACCTGCGCCCCGATCTCCGCCGCGCCGATGCGCCTGCGCCTGCCGCCGAGGCGCCTGCTGGCTACTTCGCGCCTCCGCCGCCAGCGCCACTAGCGCCGATGGTGGCGCCAACACCACAGGCTGGCGCGCCGTTCGGCCCCTTTGGCGCGCCGCAACGGGGCTATCCAGCGTCGCCAGTTGCCCCGCCGTTTGCGCGCTCACTCGGCCCAACGCCCTTCCCGCCGCAGACCCTCGCCGCGTTTGGTCCAGAGCCAAACCGCACGCACGCTGAGTTGACACCCAAGCCGCGCACGGCTGGCCAACTGATCGGCGCCACGTTCCGCTTGTTTGGCAAGCGGCTGGGCGGATTGCTGGCGCTGGCGTTGCTGGTAGCGACGCTGCCCTCGCTGCTGATTGGGCTGCTGGATGCGCTCGTCGCGGCGCTGAGCGGCGTCAATCCGCTGGCGGGCGCGCCGATTCCGCTGAACACCTTGCAGCAGATCATGAATGGCCAGGCGGCGACGGCTCCCACGACCACCACGACGGCCACGACTCCGCTCGACACACTGATTGGTCTGCTCTCGCTGACGACGGTCATCCTGTCGCTGCTGGTTGCGGCGTGGAGCCAGGCGGCGCTGACCGTCGGCGCGCGTGAGGCGACGCTGGGGCGACCCATCTCGGCGCGCGCCTGCGCACGCGAGGGGCTGACGCGGCTCTGGCCCACACTCTGGGCGCTCTGCTTCCTCTATGGTGTGCTCGGCATCATCGCCATTCCCGGCCTGGGGCTGGCGCTGGCGTTCATGCTGGGACCAAGCGAGCCAGGCGCCGCCACGCAGGTGACGGCGCAGGATACCATCGTGTTCTTTGTCATCGCGGGCATCATCGCCGTGGCGACGTTGGCGCTGGTCGCCTACCTCTGGACCCGCATCGCCCTCTACCCCACTGCCGCCGCGCTGGGATTGCCGCAGCCGCTGCGCCGCAGCCTCTCGCTCACTGCGTCTGGCTGGTGGCGCATCTTCTGGGCGCTGCTGGTGGTGACGCTGGTGGCGAGCCTGCTCATCATCCCAGCCAACGCTGCGCAGTGGCTCTCGGTGGCGGTGGCGTCTGTGCTGCTGACCCCTCTGGCGCAACTCATCACCGGGCCGCTCGGCGCATTGATCCGCGTGGGTGCGCTCTACGACCAGCGATTGCGGCGCGAGGGCTACGCGCTCTTCCTGCAAGAGGGGCTTGCCGCGCCGCCCACCTCGCCGACGACGCCCACGCCTGAGCGTCCGACGGAGGTGAGCCGATAGCGAGAGCCGCTTGCCGTTAGAGCGCTGCAGTTTGGGCCGAAATGCGCGGCGAGAAGAACCAGAGCAGGCAGGCGCCCAGACCCAGGACAATCACGCCGCTGATCGTCTCGACGACGGCGAATTCAAAGGGAATCGCGCCCAGCCCATCACCGGCAGCCTGTGGGTTGAGCAGGTAGGCGGTTTGCGCCCAGGCAGCGACGCCATCCACCGCCCAGTGCATGCCCGCATCGGTGATGAGCACGAAGAGCGAC
>JAICSR010000608.1 GCA_025936795.1 Ktedonobacterales bacterium
CTGCTCTCGTAGAAGGCAGTCGTTGCGCGCTCGACATAGATGGCGTAGCGCGTATTATGCAGCATTTGTAGCGCGTCGAGATCGTCGAAATAGACCAACTGGCGGTAGGTGAACGGATCGCTCTCCGCCGACCGCCTCTCAACGCTTTCGCCCGCAGGCATCAGGTCCCCCTAGCGCAACATGAATGATACAGGCGGATACGGCTTTGGAGCCTGCTGTCGGCCTGGCCCGTCGCGCCGGGCGCCGCGCGTATCCGCCCAGGCGCCAGTGCGCTCGTCATCTGCTCCATACAGCGTACGGGGAGAATGTGAAGCCCAGATTACACTCCCTTACGAGGTCCTTAACAAAGTCCTGGGCGCGATGCGCCTGGGCGAGCGCCCTATCTGGCGGTAGAACGCGCGAGCGCGGCAGTCATCGCGGTTTTGCTCTTGGCGCCGCCGCTGGGGTACACTCGGCTCGTGGCCGCCAGCGACGCAGCGACGCGCCAGGGCGTGACCCTCACCACCACCCGAACAGGAGTTTGCCGCGATGATTGACTTTACCCTCACCGCCGAGCAGATGGAGATGCGCGACCTGGCCCATACCTTCGCCGAGCAGGAGATTCGCCCCGTCGCCGCCGCGCTGGATGAGCAGGAAGCGTTTCCCTGGGACCTGGTGCGCAAGGCGGGTGAGATCGGGCTGACCACCTTCGCCTTCCCAGAAGATGTCGGCGGGCTGGGCATCACCGACGAGCTGACCAATTGCATCATCAACGAGGAGCTGGCCTGGGGCTGCGCAGGCGTCGCCACCGCGCTGGACGGTACGCATCTCGCCAGCATTCCCATCTTGCTCGCGGGAACCGATGAGCAGAAGCAGCGGCTGCTCAAGCCGATTGTCGAGCGCAATGGCCTCTGCGCGATGGCGCTGACCGAGCCTGAGGCTGGCTCCGATGTCGCCGCGATGACGACCACCGCCCGCCGCGATGGCGACAGCTACATCCTCAACGGAACCAAGCGCTTCATCACCAACGGCGGCATCGCGGACCTGTATGTCATCTTCGCCACGGTGGACCGCGCGCTGGGGCATCGCGGGGTGACGGCGTTCATCGTGCCAGGCGACGCGGCTGGGCTGAGCGGCGGCAAGAAGGAGAAGAAGCTCGGCATCCGTTGCTCGCACACGGGCGAGGTCATCCTGGAGGATGTGCGCGTGCCAGCCGAGAATCGGCTGGGCGAGGAGGGCAGCGGCTTCAAGCTGGCGATGACCATGCTCGACCGCTCGCGCCCGATGGTCGCCAGCATCGCCGTCGGCATCGCGCGCGCCGCCTATGAGTATGCGCGCGACTACGCGATGCAGCGCGTGCAGTTTGGCAAGCCCATCGCCGCCAACCAGGGCATCCAGTTTATGCTGGCTGACATGGTGACCAAGGTGCAGGCGGCGCGGCTGATGACGTGGTGGTCGGCCAGGTTGACGGAGACGGGGCGCCCCTTCCTCTATGAGAGCAGCATGGCCAAGAACTTCGCCTCAGATGTGGCGATGGAGGTAGCCACGGACGCCGTGCAGATCTTCGGCGGCTACGGCTACATCCGCGAGTATCCGGTGGAGAAGCTCTTCCGCGATGCCAAAATCACGCAGATCTACGAGGGCACGAA
>JAICSR010000354.1 GCA_025936795.1 Ktedonobacterales bacterium
CATCCGCCGTTCGAGGGCGAGCTTGGCTCGCTGACGCGCGCGCATCTCTACGAGACGCCGCCGCCGTTGCGGCCGTTCAACGCCGCAGTGCCGCCCCAGATGGAGGAGGCGATTCGGCAGGCGATGGCGAAGGACCCGGCGCAGCGCTTCCCCAGCGTCATGGCGTATGCGCAGGCGCTAGAGGCGGGCGCGCGCGGTGTCGCTGCGGTAGGTACGCCGCCTGTAGGACTTCCAGTGGCTCCAGCGGGACAGATGGAGCCAGTGAGGCCAGCCCCACAGTGGCCAGGTGGGCCAGATGCGGCGAAGATCGCGCCGAAGAAGCCCGGCGGCCTGGGGCGGCTCTGGTTGGCCGCGCTGGCGGCGGTTGTCTTGCTGACGGCGGTGATCGGCAGCGGCGCGTTTCTCACGAATCGGCAGCAGCAGATAGCGGCGCAGGCGACGCAGACCGCGCAGGCCAATGTGGCGCTGACTCAGCAGGCGCAAGGGTCGCCATCGGCCACGGTCTCAGCCACGGTGTCCGCTTCGACGACGACCACCCCGGCTGGCCCGACCGCGACTACTGCGCCAGCGACGCCCCCGCAGGGCGTTGGTGGCGCTGTCTTCACCAGCCCCGCGCCGACCTGCGATGGCCAGTCCAGTCCCGCCTGGACCAATGCCGGCGCGAAGGTCTCATGCGTTGGCGCGACGCAGGTGGACCTCGCATCGCCGCAAGCCGGTTCGCTGGCGTGCCTCTCGGCGCAAGCGGTGAGCCAGGACAACGGCTATGTCCAGGCGACAGCGGACCCACAGAGCGGCAAGGTGGAGGTGGGTGTGCGTCAGGGTGTTGGCAATACGACGACCGGAAACTCGTTCAACATCACCGGCTACTATCTCGGCGTGGACCCCGCCACCAGCCAGTATATTGTCTGGGTCGTTGACGCCTCGGGCGCCGCGACGACGCTGCATCAAGGGCAGATGACCGCCACGCCGCCGCACCCCTTCACCTTCGGTCTGATGTTCAACGGAACGAGCCTGACGCCCTATATCAACGGGCAGGCATACGCCTCCGTGACCGACTCGGCCTTTAGCACGGGCTGGACGGCCATCTGCACCGACGGCTCCGGCACATTCAGCGGTGTGCAGCTCTACCAGCTCGCAAGCTAGCGCGGCCCCCTCACCCCCGGCCCCTCTCCCAGAGGGCGAGGGGAGTGCGCGGAGTTGGCGCGTCACTTCGAGACGTTGAAGCGGAACTCGATGATATCGCCGTCGCGCACGATGTAATCTTTGCCTTCGAGGCGCACATGGCCATGCTCGCGCGCAGTCTTCATCGAGCCGCCAGCCGCGATCAGGTCGTCGTAGCTGATGACCTCCGCGCGGATGAAACCCTTCTCGAAGTCGGTGTGAATCTTGCCGGCAGCGGTTGGCGCTTTGGAGCCGCGTGTCACCGTCCAGGCGCGCACCTCGTCCTCGCCAGCGGTGAGGAAGGAGATCAGGTTAAGGGTAGTGTAGCCCACCTGAATGACCAGATCCGCGCCGAGTGTCGGTAGGCCGAGCGCTGAGAGGTATTCCGCCGCGTCCGCGGCTGGTAGCTCGCCAAGCTCGGCCTCCAGGCGCGCAGAGACGGCGACCAGCTCGGCGCCGTCAGCCTGGGCGCGCTCGCGCAGCGCCGCAACCTGCGCCAGTTCGCTGCCCGCCGCTGGAGTTGGCGCATCTGGCGTGTCGGCCAGCAGCGCGGCGGCGGCGGCGAGTGTGTCTTCGCCGACGTTGGCGACGTAGAGGCGCGGCTTGATGGTCAGCAGGAACAGCTCGCGCAGGATAACTTCATCAAGCGAGTTGAAGGTTAGCTCTGAGGCCGGGCGGCCCTCGTTGATATGGTCGCGCAGGCGCTTGAGAAACTCTAGCTCCTCTGCAAACTTCTTGTCGCCCGACTTCGCCTTGCGCGCGGTCGTCTCGATGCGCTTGTCTACCGTAGCGAGGTCGGTGATCGCCAGCTCTGCCATCAGGTCGTCGAGGTCGCGCAGCGGGTTGACGCTGCCTCCGGGATGCGGCGCCTGGGGGTTGTCGAAGCAGCGCAGCACGACGGCCAGCGCGTCGGCGTTGCGGATGTGGCCGATGAACTCAGCAGAGAGGCCCTCGCGCCGCTCATGCTCGGTCGCCTGTCCCAGACCAGCGACATCCACGAACTCGACCGTGGTTGGCACGACTTTGCGTGGATGAAAGATCTCGGCGAGCCTGTCGAGCCGCTCGTCTGGCACTTGCACGACTGCGCGGTTCGCTTGCACGGTGCTGGTGGGGTAGCCCGAGATCTGCGCGCCCGCGCGAGTCAGCGCGTTGAAGAGCGTGGTTTTGCCAGAGAGCGGCAGGCCGATAATGCCTACGGTGAGAGACATGAGATGCGCTCCATCGCCAGACGCCAGGCGGTCTACTCAAGACACGCGCCAATGCGGCGCGTGGACGGGGTGTTTCATTTGCTGCCCCTGCGCGCCAGCGGCGGCGACCCAGAGACGCCAGAGTATACCACGCCTGGCGCACTCTCGCCTGCCAGGCTCACGCCAAGCGTTCCATCACAGCCGACAGGTGGCGCCGACGCTGACGTGTGCTGGCGGCACACGCCTGCGAGAACCCAGCCCGCGCAGGCGGGCTTCGCGGCTCGCAGGCCCTCCATGCGCGGTTTTAACCGCCAGCCAGCCTCGCGCGCTATAGATCGCCTGTCTCGCTGGGCCGCTGAGCGCCAGGCGATGACGTGTTCGCCACCATCGCATCGGACGCATCAGCCGACTCGTTAGATGCGGCGTCGGCCTGGGTAGCTGCGCCTGTGCGCGGTGGGGCCACCTCCGAGAGCGTATCGTCGGCGGCAGCGAACGGCGCTGCTGGCGCGGTGGGATGCTCGGTCATCGGCGGATAGGTCTGGCCTGGATCACGATACGGCGTGGCAGATGGCGCGAAGCCGTTGGCCTCGGCCCAGCGATTCGCCTGCCAGAACATCGCCTCTGCGCCATTCAAGGATGCTGGAGACTGCGGGCCACCTCCACCGAGCGGTTGGAGCCGTGGAGCGGGCGTCAGGCCAACGGCGGGCGACTGCGCCCGCCAGGCGCTCGATGATGGGTTATCGCTCTGTCCATTCACCGGACGTGAGTGGGGCGAACTGCCACCCTTCTGGATGGCGATGGCGTGCGTCACCTCGGCGATTAGCGCTTTGATGTCGGGCCGCACCTCGATGTTGGAGTCGGGCATGCGATCCCAGATGCGATGGGCGTCCTCATAGTCGCCTTCACGATAGCAGAAGTAGCCGAGCAGCGCGCGCGCATCGAAGACACTGAGGCGCTGCCAGAGCAGCAGCCGTTCCGAAGGCTCGCCCAGCGCCTTCTCAGTGACTTGCGCCGTATCAATGCGACGATACATCGGCACGCCGAAGAGGCGGAAGGGCGCGCCATGGAAGAGGATCAGGCGGCGCGGCGTAGCGGGCTGAGCCGGGTTGAGTGGCTCCAGGCCAATGAAGAAGGCTTTGGTCCAGGGGCCAGCCTGCCACACCGCGATTAGCACGGCCAGGGCGGCGAGGCGCCCGAGATAGCGCTCCCAGGTGAACGGGCCGACGGCGGTGGCGATGCCCAGCACGCCCAGGCCAGCCCCCAGCAGCCATGCGCCATAGACCAGCCGCTTTTTATCCACATTGAGCAGGTCGTAGTGATGATGCATCGGCGTGGCGAGGAAGGGCAACGGAAACTCTGTGTGCGGGAAGCCGCGACTGGAGCCGAAGCGCTCGACGAAGAGGAAACGGCGGTAGAACTTGACGAGCAGGCGCGCAGAGATGAGCGCCGAGAGGCCCTCCAGCACGAACGCGCCGCCGATCACCACCAGCAGCAACTCTTGCCGACCGACGATGGCGACGACCGCTAGCATGCCGCCCAGCGCGAGCGAGCCGGTGTCGCCCATGATAAGCTTCGCCCAGCGCTTGCCATGCGGATTCTGCCCGCCGCGCCACGATGATGGCCAGTTGAAGGGCAAATAGCCGAGCGCGGCCCCCGCCAGCGCCAGCGCGCCAACGATCAGCGGCAACCGCTGCGGACCGCCCTCGTCAATCAGGATCACCGCGTAGGCGAGACCAGCGCTGAGCAGCAGCCCGCCGGTGAGTCCATCTACGCCGTCGCTGAAGTCCACCGCAAGGGCCGTGCAGCTTGCGACGACGATCATCATCGCGATGAAGAAGACCAGCCAGGCATGCGGCTGTTTCACCAGTAGTGAGCCGATCAGCGGCGCCTGGTTGTAGGGGGGATAGGCTAGCCGCGTCGTGACCTCTTTCGACGTGATCAGCCGATTGAGCAGCGCGGCGGTTCCGCCAGAGACCAGCACGATGCCGATAGCCTTCGCCAGC
>JAICSR010000215.1 GCA_025936795.1 Ktedonobacterales bacterium
CGGCCCCTGCGCGGCGCGATCATCCGCAGGATCGTCCGTGCGCGTGGCGTCGTAGGAGGCGCGCTCCTCGGCGACGCGCTGCAGAGGCGCGTCATCGGTCTGCGCTGGCTGCGCTGGGAGGTCGCCGAACGCGCTGGTGAGGGCGCGCGCGGCGCCTGCGCCGTTCCAGAGACGCTCCGGAAAGGATTCTGGCAGCGTCTCCACTCGTTCCGCCGGGTTGTCCGCATCGGGTGGCAGGCCAGCGACCAGCGCAGCCAGCGCGGCGGCGTGAGCAGGATAGCGCAGCGCGTAGACGCTCAGCCGGGGATGCTTCCCCGCGCGCCACTCGCGCAGAAATTGCTCCTCAATCGCCAACGCCGCCAGCGCATCGGGGGTGAATCTCAAAGCATCGTCGTCAGCGGTCATCATGCGCCTCCCCAGGCTCATCTTCGGGATTCTCGTCGCCAGCATACCATGCCCTCAGCCGCCCATATGCGCGGCTCAAGGTGTAGCGGACAGCGCGTGTCGTCACGCCGCCCAGCGCCAGCGCAATCTCGGCCTCGCTGGCCTGCTGCCAGAAGCGCATCACCACCGCCAGCCGCTCACGCGCAGGCAGCCGCGCCACCAGCGCGCGCAGGTCGGCCAACTCCGCACGGGTGAAGGCCGCTGTCTCGCTCACATCTGGCCCAACGGCCTCGCTCTCGTCGCCCGCTTCATCCGCCAGGCGCGAGAAGACGATGGCCAGTCCACGTTCAGGCTGCCGCACCCGCAGATCGGGCCGCAATCCCTGCCTGCGCAGATAGGTTGTCGCCACATGGCTCTGCGCGAAGGCGAGCGCACGCTGAAAGAACAATTCCCAGGCGTCGTCATCGCGCTGGCCGATCTGCTCCCACAGCAGCAGTGTCAGGTCTTGCACGAGGTCCTGCGCGCGCTCATGTCGCTCGCCTGTGGAGATGGGCAGCGACCAGAGCGCGCTGGCGACCCAGCGCCGATTCAGCCCATCAATGCGCCGCAGCAGCGCCACGAAGAGGTCGCGCGCCTCGCCCATGCGACCAACCCGCGCCGCTACCCGGATGCCATGCGCCAGCGCGCCGAATGAGACGCTACCAGCTCCGGTCTCAGCAAGCAGCGCCGCACGCCAGGCCGGGCTGCCGGGTAGTGGCAGCGCACGCAGCTCGGCGTCGAGGCGGCGCTGCGCCAGCGCCACCAGCGTCTCCGCTGTAGGCAGGTCGCCAGCCGCGCGCTCGATCTCATCGGCCTGCATCGCCACGCCGCCATCATCCTTCCCACCATGCCACGCGACCAGGAATCGGCTCGCCTGCGCCGCATGATAGCTGTGCAACGGCGGCGCGTCAAGGCCGCTAGACGCCATTGTTCCTTCCACCATGTGACCACAGGATAGCGACCGAGCAGATGCGCCATGTACGACGCATCCGCGTTGATACTACAATTGGACCTGATATCCGCTCACAATATCCGCTGGTCACATGGGGGAAGGGTCGCTCGATGGCATATCGCAACGACAATGAAGAGTATTATATGGAGACATGGAAGCGGCTGCTCGGTGTTTTCCTGGGGTGGTCAGACCTCCAGGTCATCGAGTGGGCCGCGTGGTGTGTTGAGTACATGGGCGATCCTCTCGACCTCCTCTATCATGCGCCACCACACTACTGGGTTCGCAGCCTTTTCGTCGATCAAACAGTGCGCAACAGGCTTTCACATGATGGCCAACTTGATCTCGATAGCCGGCTTGTGGCAGCATTCGATGATGAACACCGCTTCGACTTTCCTCTTGATACAGACTGGCGACCGTACAAAGCAAAGGTTGAAGATATTCTGAGCGAGTATGGCGCGCACTTGCCGATGCAAACCGAGCCGTGAGCAAAGTATATGGTGGCGGACTATTGGCCTTCGCCCCATCAGACTCGGGCTGTTTCCATACTACTGCTCTGGACGCTGCGCCTCGCGCCCTGACACACTATGGAGGCGGCAGGGAACCGCGCTTCAATCGTTCTGACGGCATAGACGGCATAGTGGAAAGGAGCGAGTCGCTCGCCTGAGCGACGCCCCATGCTCTATCTGGTGGCCACCCCGATTGGCAATCTCGGCGACATCTCGCTGCGCGCGCTGGAGACGCTGCGCGCGGCGGACATCGTCGCCAGCGAAGATACCCGCAAGACGGGGCTGCTGCTGGCGCACTACGAGATCAAGAAGCCGCTGATGTCGTTTCACGAGCACAACGAGCAGCGCGCGGGCGAGCGCATTCTGGCGCTGCTGGCCGAAGGCAAGACGGTCGCCGTCGTGACGGACGCCGGCACGCCGGGCATCTCTGATCCGGGGTTCACGCTGGCGCGCGGCGCTATCGAGCAGGGGCTGCCATTCACGATGATTCCCGGCCCGGCGGCGCTGATTATGGCGCTGGCGCTCTCTGGCCTGCCGACGCATGCGTTCACCTTTCGCGGCTTCGCGCCGCGCAAGCCAGGCGTCCGTCGGCGCTTTCTGGCGATTGACCGCGACTCGCCGCACACGCTGATCTTCTATGAAAGCCCCTACCGGCTCCAGGCCTTCCTCGCCGCCGCGCTGGAGGTCTACGGCGACCGTCGCGCCGCCATCGCCAACGACCTGACCAAGCTTTTTGAGTCGGTGCAGCGCGGCAGCCTCTCGGAGCTGGCAGGCGCGCTTGGCGCGACGAAGCCGCGCGGCGAGTATGTGGTGGTCATCGAAGGCGCCACCCGGCGCGACGCGCTGCGCGATGAATTGGCCGAGGGCGAGGCGGATGAGGCGGATGAAGGCGACGAGCGGGACGAGGACGCGGGAGGCGACGATGACGACTTCGCTGAATAGCGCCGAGCAGCAAGCGAACGCTGCGCCAACCGCGCTGCGCCTGCCGCACGGCGACGTGCCACTGCCCGCCTACCTGCCCGATGCGACGCTGGGCGTGGTGCGCGCGGTCAGCAGCGATGATCTGCTGGCCTGCGAGACACCCGCGCTGGTGATGAACACCTTTCACCTGATGCAGCGGCCTGGCTCCTCCACCGTGCAGGCGCTCGGCGGGCTGCATCGCATGGCGGGCTGGCCGCGTCCGATCATCACCGACTCTGGCGGCTTCCAGGCCTATTCGCTGATCGCGCAGAACGCGAAGTTCGGCTCGATCAACAGCAGCGGCATCACCATTCACCCCGAAGGCTCCGACCGCAAGCTGCAATTGACGCCAGAGAAGGCGGTGCAGCTTCAATTGAGCTACGATAGTGATGTCGTCATCTGCCTGGACGAATGCACACATGTGGACGCGCCGGAGCAGGCGCAGCGCGCCGCCGTCGAGCGCACCATCCAGTGGGCGCAGCGCTGCCGTGATGAGTTTGACCGGCTGATGGCGCAGAAGCGGCTGGCGGAGGGACAGCGCCCGCTGCTCTTCGGTGTGATTCAGGGGGGCGGCTACCCGGAGTTGCGCCGCCGCTGCGCCGAGGCGCTGCTGGAGATTGGCTTCGATGGCTTCGGCTACGGCGGCTGGCCGCTCGACAAGCAGAACAAGCTGCTGACCGAGATCATCAGCTACACGCGCTCGCTGATCCCGCCGTGCTATGCCATGCACGCGCTCGGCGTGGGGCATCCCGCGAATATCGTCGCCTGCGCCAACGCGGGCTACACCCTGTTCGATAGCGCGATGCCCACCCGCGATGCGCGCCACGCCCGGCTCTACGTCTTCACCGCCGAGCGGCCCACCCTCAGCGCCAACACAAGCGAGTGGTTCGACTATGTGTACGCGGGTGATGACAAGCATATCAAAGCCGATGGGCCAATCTCGCCGTGGTGCGATTGTCCCTGTTGTGCGCGCTACTCGCTGGGCTATCTGCATCACCTCTTCAAGATCGGCGATGGCCTCTTCAATCGCCTGGCGACGCTGCACAACCTGCGCTTCATGGTCCAGCTCACCGACTTCATACGGGCGGGACAGCATGGCTAGCGAGACAGATCAACTCGATCAGCTCGTGGCGGCGGTGCAAGCCAGCGCCCGCTACCGCGCGGTGGCCGAGCCGCTGATTCGCAGCCTGGGCGAGCGCGAGCTGGCGAAGCGGCGCGGCCTGAAAGAGGCGATCAAGGCGACCAAGAACAAGCTGCATCAGGTCGCGGGCGCCTACATCGAGGAGCCGCGCTACGACGCCTGGCTGGCTGAGATGTGCGGCGCCTGGGCGCCAACAGACGACGCAGCGCCAGCGGAATCCGAGCAGCGCAGGCGCGCGGCGCTGCGGCAGGTGATGGCGCGCCACGCCTCCACGCGCGAACGACTGCCGATCCTCGATCAATTCTATGCGCAGACGCTGGCCAGCATCGGCCCGATTCGCAGCGTGCTCGACATCGCGTGTGGGCTGAATCCGCTGGCGCTGCGCTGGGCGCCACTGGCCAACGAGGTCACGTACACGGCCTACGACATCTACGGCGACATGATGGCGTTCCTCGGTGGCTACTTCGCGCTAGAGGCGAGCCACGGGCGCACGGGACTACGCGGGCAGGCCGAGACGCGCGACATGATTTCATCGCCGCCAGAGCGCCACGCCGACCTGGCGCTGCTGCTCAAGGCCATCCCATGTCTGGAGCAGGTGGAGAAGACGGCGGGCGAGCGGCTGCTTCGCGCCATTCGCGCCGATCACCTGCTCGTCTCGTTCCCCGTCCACAGCCTGGGCGGCAGGAGCAAGGGCATGGCTGCGAGCTACGAGGCGCGCTTCCACGACCTCATGGCGCAGACGGGCATCGGAACAGGCGCCGAGGTCACCCGCTTCGCGTTTGCGACAGAGCTAGCCTTCCTCATCTCGCGCTGAGCGCACGGGGTACCTAATCGGCCTACCCCAGAAATTCCGGCTTGCGCGCCCGAAAGCTCCTATGGTATACTCGTTCAGTGCGTGGCGCTGCGGGCGCATTCGTGTGTCTCCACCGGCCCCAGATCGCCCACTCCGTTCGATTCACCATTCGCTAGAGGGCCGGAGAAGTTTGCGTGAAAAAGCTCAGAATGAAGCTCAAGACACATAAGGCGACTGCGAAGCGGGTATCCGTCACTGCTAGTGGCAAGTACATGCACCTCAAGTCCGCCCGCACCAAGTATCGCCGCAAGAAGGACCCGACGCGCAATCGCAGCCTGAGCCAGCCATCCGTGATGGCGAAGGGCGACGCGCATAAGATGAAGCGTCTGCTCCCCTATAGCTGACACCTGCCTGAGGGACCCCGGTTCCCGCAGCGTGTCGCCGGGGGTGGAGAGTTACCATGCCACGAGTCAAGCGAGGCGTTACCTCGCACAAGAAGCACAAGAAAATCCTGCATCGTACCGAGGGTCACTGGGGCGCGCGCCATCGTTTGATCAAGACGGCGCGCGAGTCCATGATCAAGGCGCTCGCCTACTCCTACCGCGACCGCCGCACGAAGAAGCGCGACTTCCGCACGCTCTGGATCACGCGCATCAATGCGGCCTCGCGCCTCTATGGAATGCCCTACCGTGACCTCATCCACGGCCTGAGCCTGGCCGGAGTCAAGGTTGACCGCAAGATCATGGCGGACCTCGCCGTGACCGACCTGAAGGCGTTTGGCGCGCTGGTGAAGACCGCGCGCGCCGCGCTCGATGCGAAGGCCACCGTCACAGCCTAGTCGTCGAGTACGTCTCAGTTGATACATGCGCCGCGCGGATGCCTGACATCCAGCGCGGCGCATGTGTGTTGTTGCGTGGCCGCCCCCTCCCCCAGCCCCTCCCCCAGAGGGAGAGGGGAGCCAGAAAGCCCCTCTCCCGCACAGCGGGGGAGGGGTTGGGGAGGGGGCGTGCAAGAGGGAGCCAGCAATGGCGATGATTACCAGCCCCGCCAACCAGCATATCGCGCTGCTGCGCGCGCTCCAGACGGCGAAAGGGCGCGAGGCAGAGGGTCTCTTCCTGATCGAGGGGCCGCATCTGCTGGTCGCCGCGCTCGATGCGCAGGTCACGCCGCGCTTGCTGGTCTACGATCCGCTGGCGCTGGAGCGCACAGTAGAGGGCCGCCGCCTGCTGGAGCGCGTGGCCGACGCGCGCGCCGCTGGAGCGGAGGTCTACGAGGCGCTGCCATCGGCTATCGAGCGGGCCAGCGACACGCGCACGCCGCAGGGCATCGTCGCAGCGGTCGCGCTGGCGGATGTCGCGCCCGACCGCACACGCGCTCGCCGCCGTGGACGCGCCCGGCCCATGCTGCTGGCGCTCGACGCGCTGGCGGACCCCGGCAACCTGGGAACCATCCTGCGCTCGGCGCTCGCCGCCGACGCCGACGAGGCGCTGCTCAGTCCCGGCTGCGCTGACCCCTTCGCGCCCAAGGTGGTGCGGGCGGGCGCAGGCGCGCACTTCCACCTGCCGATGCGCGTGGGGCTAGGCTGGGATGAGATCGCCCAGCGCTTCGCCGGAGCGCCTGCCGTCAACGACGTGCTGGTGGCCGAGGCCAGCGGCCAGACCGCATACGACGAGGTAGACATGGCGCAACGTGTCGCTCTCATCATCGGCAACGAGGCGCATGGCGTCTCGCGCGAGGCGGCGAAGCTGGCGACCAAGCGCATCTCGATCCCGATGTGGAACAAGGTCGAGTCACTCAACGCAGGCATCGCGGCATCTGTGATACTCTTTGAAGCGGCGCGGCAACGCCGCGTGCGTGAGTCGCGGCCCCGATGACGCTTGCCGCGTTGATCGGGCAATCGTGCGTCGGCTGGCGGCTAAAGCCGCGCCTATGGGCGGCCTGCCGACCGCCGCAAAGCCTGCCTCCGCAGGCTAAGAACGGGGGAGCGTCCCAGGGCGCGCAGGCGCCCCTTGCGGCGGAACGCCCTTTGC
>JAICSR010000047.1 GCA_025936795.1 Ktedonobacterales bacterium
AACACCGCCGACCAGCGGTCGCAGCGGTCGGCGAACTGCGCATAGGTCAATCGCAGATCGCCATCGACCACCGCCTCGCGGTCAGGATAGATCAGGCGCGCTCGCTGCAAAAAGTCGAGCGGGGTGAGGGACAGTTCCATGGGCGACTCCTCTCGCGCTGAGGCGCGGTCAAATAGGCCGTGGCGTCACGGCCTCCAACGGAACGACATCCATTCATATGCCATACGCCGACGTAGTGTGCTGGCGGTTGAAACCGCGCCTGAAGGCGGCCTGCGGGCCGCCACAAAACCTGCCTTCGCAGGTTCACGATGGGGATGTTGGACCCGCGCAGGCGGGTCTGGTGGGCCAACGGCCCTTCAGGCGCGGTTTCAACCGCTGGCTTAGTGGCTCGCGCTCGCGCCGACCAGGCTCGTGAGCACGAGCGGCTCGCCCGCCGTGATGGCCACAGTATGCTCGAAGTGCGCTGAGAGGCTGCCATCGCGCGTCGAGACGGTCCACTTGTCGCCGAGCGTGCGCGTGCGCGGCGTGCTGACGCTGACCATCGGCTCGATGCAGACGACCATCCCTGGCCGCAGCAGCGGATTGGGAATGCCCTGCTCCATCGCATTGGGGATGAAGGGGTCTTCGTGCAGCTCGCGCCCGATGCCGTGGCCGCCGTAATGCTCCACCAGCGCGAAGCCCTCGCCCTCGACATACGTCTGCACCGCGCGCGTAATGTCGTAGACGCGGGCGCCTGCCTGCGCGGCGGCGATGCCCTTCCAGAGCGCGTCATGCGTCACCTGCAACAGACGCTGCGCCACAGCTGAGACGTGGCCGACCGGCACAGTGATCGCGGAATCACCATGCCAGCCATCCACGATCGCGCCGAAGTCTAGGGCGATGATGTCGCCCTCCTTCAGCACGCGCTTGCCTGGGATGCCGTGCACCACTTCGTCGTTGACCGACGCGCAGATGACGCCAGTGAAGGGCGGCGTGCCCTTGGCGGGCGAGTAGCCCCTGAAGTTCGAGGTTGCGCCACGACGCGCCAGTTCGCGCGCAGCCAGCGCATCGAGTTCGCCAGTCGTCACGCCGGGCTTGGTCGCCGCGCGCAACTCCTCTAGAATCTCCATGACCACCTGGCCCGCCCGCCGAATGCCCTCGATCTCCGTCTTGCTGCGATAGTTGATTGCCATGCGCTTGCCTTCCCGCGCCCCCAACCGCTCGCGTCGCGCTCAGTGCGCCACCCATGGGCCAACGCCTGAGAGCCACCGCCGGGGGCCGAGGTCTCGCTTGTTCTCTGCTAGTTCTATGCTTCGACGCGCAACGCCGCCAGCACGGCGCGTGTCACCACCTCTATCGGCTGCGTGCCATCTACGCGCGTCAGCTTGTCCCGCGCCTCGTAGTAGTCGAGCAGCTTGATCGTCTCATTGAAGAAGATGTCGAGCCGATGTGCGATCTTCTCAGGCGTGTCGTCGGAGCGCTGAAATAACTCGCTCCCATCACTATCGCATATGCCGGGAACCTTTGGCGGTCTGGTGTAGATATTCCAGACGTGGCCATGTGCGCGGCAGATGTAGCGCCCGCTCAGCCGTGCGAGTAGCACATCACGCGGCGCCTCCAGGTAGATCACGCGGTCAACGCGCTGGTCCATCTGCGCAAGATCGGCATCGAGCATTTCCGCCTGAGGAATCGTGCGCGGAAAGCCATCCAGCACGATGCCATTAGACCCGCGCGAGCGGATGAAGTCGAGGATCATCTGCACGACCAGCCCGTCTGGGACGAGGTCGCCACGTTCAACGTAGGGCTTCGCGGCGAGGCCGAGTAGTGTCTCGCGCGCGATGTGCTCGCGTAGGAGTTCGCCACTGGCGCAGGGCTTGAGACCCACCTTCTGCTCCAGCAGTTCGGCCTGCGTGCCTTTGCCGCTCCCCTGAGCGCCGATCATGATGATATTCACGCCTGTCTCCTCATTGCGCGTCCGGCGCCATAACCAAGCCCGGTCGCCCATCCCGCCACCCCAGTGTAGCGGAGTCTCACGGCGGCCACCATTGGCCGCCAGTCGCTCGCAAGCGCTACGCCGACTCACCACGCGGACGCTACAGGGATGCGAGCGAGATGTGTTCAGCGCGTGCATGCTCTCTCGCCATGATACGCCGAAGCGCGCCACTTCTGGTAGAGTCTCCACGCCATCTCCTGCGCAAACTCCACCAGAGTACACGAAAATGCGGACCCCGCCGCCTGGCTCACCCGCACGCACTGAGCGCGAAGGCAAGCGACAAGCGAAGGGGTCCACACAGGCGCAGGCTGCGCCGGAAGCTGCTAGCTCAGGAAGCCAGAGTAGTTGCGCATGACCATCTGCGCCTCGATCTGCTTGACCGTATCGAGTACCACACCGACCACGATCAGCAGTGAAGCCGCCTGGATGACCTGATTACTGGGGTTGCTGCTCAGCAATGCCGGGGCAATCGCGACGATGCCCAGGAAGATCGCGCCGCCCAGCGTGATACGCTTCAGGATGTTATACAGATGCTCCTCGGTGCTTGGCCCCGGACGTATGCCCGGAATGAAGGCGCCCTGCTTCTGCAAGTTCTCCGCCGTGTTCTGCTGCTGCCAGATCACGATGGCGTAGAAGTAGGTGAAGAGGAACACCAGCCCGCCGTAGATCACCCAGTAATACCAGTTCGAGCTATCCAGCCAGATGCGCACCTCGCTGAAGAAGTTTGCCACCGCCTTATTCGAGCTATAGGCCACGAAGTTAGCGATGACGACGGGTAACAGCAAGATCGAACTGGCGAAGATCAGCGGGATCATGCCTGCGCTGTTGACCTGCAAGGGAATGTAGGTCGTATCTTCACCGGAGCGCTGGCCAGAGAAGAAGCTGCGCTTCGTCGGATAGCGCACGCTCACACGCCGCTGGGCGAGGTAGACGACGACCATCACATAGACCATCGCCAGCGCCAACGCGATGGTGAAGCCAATCGTCAGCAGGCCACCATTGTCAATGCCAGCGCCCGTGCCGCTGGTGCTGACCAGGGTTGAGCCGATGGTCTGTGGCAAGCTGGCGACGATGTTGGCGAAGATGATGAGCGAGATGCCATTGCCCACGCCATTCTCGGTGATCAGCTCGCCGATCCAGACCAGGAACATCGTTCCCGCCGTCAGCGTGGCCATCGTCGCGAGCGTGGGGATCAGCGTCGCACCGTTGAAGAGGTTGAACTGGCTCGACGAGACAGCGCCCAGGTTCACCAGAATCGCCATCTGGCTGAACGCCTGCAACAGCGCCAGCGGCACGGTGATGTAGCGCGTGATCTGCGAGAGCCGGTTCTGCCCCGATTCACCCTCGCGCGCCAACTCGCCAAGGCGTGGGATGATGCCCTGGAGCAACTGGACGACGATGCTGGCGGTGATGTAGGGATAGACGCCCAACGCCACGACCGAGAAGTTCTTGAATGAGCCGCCAGAGAAGGCGTCGAGCAGACCATAGAATTGCTGTAGGTTGCTGCTCTTGTTGATAATGCTGCTCAGATTCGACGGGTCAATGCCAGGGACAGGCACATAGGCCATGACGCGGAACACCAGCAGCATAGCCAGTGTAAACAGGATCTTGTTGCGCAGATCCGGCACTGTCCACATGCTGCGGAGCCGGTTCCACATGCTCGCCTCCAGTACACGCCAGCAGACGCCAGGGGGGTACGCCAGGGCCGTCGCCAGGATGATTTGTGAGCCAGCCAGGAGGGAGCCAGGCTGCGCTCATCCAGGGGTATCTCTACCCCGTCCAATATATGTCACAATATACAATAACACTGCCCACGATGCGAGCGTAACAGGACTCTCGCCCAATGCGCCCAATGGCCATCGTGAGCAGGTGTGCAGGGTCGCGCCGACTGCGACCGCGTGCGAGCGCTACTTCTTCTCGTAGGGCGAAGGATTGCCCGACCGCTTCGTGCGCTTGCGCTCCGGCAGCTCGATCAGTGTGACCGTGCCGCCAGCCGCTTCGATCTGCTTGCGCGCAGACTCGGAGACCTTGTGCGCAGTCACCTTGAGCGGGCGATCCACTTTGCCCTCGCCGAGAATCTTCACCATCTGCTTCTCGTCGCCTGGGCGCATGAAGCCCTTCGCGACCAGCGTGGCGGCGTTCACTTCCTCATTGGCCGCGAACATGCCGAGGTCCCTGAGGTTGACGAGGGTGTAAACCTTCTTGAACGGGTTCTTGAAGCCGCCGATGTAGGGCATGCGCTGCGAGAAGCGGTTCTGGCCGCCCTCGAAGTACGCGGGGATGCTGCCATGCCCTGTGCGCGCCTTCTGACCCTTCTGGCCACGGCCAGAGGTCTTCATGCGCCCAGAGCCGTGGCCGCGCCCCAGCCGCTTGTGCGTCTTGCGCGCTCCATAGGGAGCGCTTAGCTCAGAGAGCTTCATTGCGCCGCCTCCTCTGCGGGTTCAGCTACAGGTTCCACGCGCACCAGATGCGACACTTTGTTGACCATCCCCAGGATGACTGAGGAGTCTTCATGCACCACCGACTGATGGAGGCGGCGCAACCCCAGCGCTTCGACTGTCGCCTTCTGTTTCGCGTTGTAGCCGATGACGCTCTTTGTATAGGTTATGCGTATCTTCGCCATGATTCTCGCTCCAGCCGCGCCGCAGCGCGCTATGCCACTGCGGCGCGCGTCACTCGCGCGTCATCGTTTAGCGCCGTGGGCCGCCACCGCCGCCGGGGCGACGTGGACCGCCGCGCCCAGGGCCACCAGGGCCACCGCGCCCAGGACCGCCAGGGCCGCCCTGCCCGCCGCCGGGGCCGCTACGGTCGCCGCCTCGGCCTCTGCCGCGATCACCACCGCCGCGGCGGTCGCCACGGTCATCGCGCTCCGGGCGCTCAATGGGCGCCATCGCAGCCGCAGCCGCAGCCGCATCGGCAATCTGCGCGGCGCGCCGGGCGCCAACCAACTCACGCACGCTGCGCCCACGGCGAGCCGCTTCGGCCTCGTAGGAGCGCAGGCCGCGCAGGCTCTCGACTGTCGCCATCACTGTGTTGAGCGCATTCGAGCTACCCAGCGACTTCGAGAGGATATCGCGGATGCCGACCGCTTCGACCACCGCGCGCACCGCGCCGCCAGCGATGACGCCCGTGCCGGGCGCCGCCGGGCGCAGCAGCACCTCGGAGGCGGAGAAGCGCCCACGCGACTCAAAGGGAATCGTGGTGCCGAGCAGCGGCGCTTCGATCACCCGCTTCTTGGCGTCCTCGACACCCTTGCGAATTGCCTCAGGCACCTCGGTGGCCTTCCCGATGCCTACACCAACATGGCCAGCGCGGTCGCCGACCACGACGAGCGCGCGGAAGCTAAACCGGCGCCCACCCTTAACTACTTTCGAGACGCGAGCGACCTGGACGACCGTTTCTTGCAGGTCGAGCCGCGTTGCATCAATCTTCGGCATGAATCTTCCGATCTCCTCGCGCCTAGAAGTCGAGTCCGCCCTTGCGGGCGCCATCGGCCAGGGCGGCTACGCGCCCATGATAGATGTAGCCACCGCAGTCGAAGACGACGCGCTTCAAGCCAGCGGCCGCCGCACGTTCCGCGAGCAGTTGGCCCACTTTATACGCCTGCTGCACGCGGCGGTTCGCCTCCAGCCCACGGAAGGCCTCCGGGGTGGCATCGTCGCCCTCAGCGCCCTCGGCGGGAACGGCGATGGTGGCTTTCACCTTGGCCAGGTCCACATCGCGCGAGGAGGCGGCGACCAGGGTGCGTCCCTGCGCATCGTCTACGATCTGCGCGTAGATCTGATTGGCGCTGCGGAAGACACACAGGCGCGGGCGCTCGCTCGTGCCAGCGAGGCGCTTGCGCACGCGCAGATGGCGGCGCAGGCGCGACTGGTTCGCATACTGCTTCTTAATCATGCGCTACTTCTTCTTCCCGCCGACCTTGCCGGCCTTACCCGCCTTGCGCCGGATAACCTCGTTGGCGTACTTGATGCCCTTGCCCTTGTACGGCTCAGGCTTGCGAATCGCGCGAATGTTCGCCGCGACCTGCCCGACGAGCTGCTTATCAATGCCGTTCACGGTGAGCCTGGTTGGGCTTTCAGTTGTGAACGAGATGCCCGCAGGCGCGTTCACCATCACCGGATGCGAGTAGCCGACCGAGAAAACCAGGTGGTCGCCCACCTTGGCCACACGATAGCCCACGCCGTTGATCTCCAGTGACTTGCTGAAACCCGCGCTCACGCCCTGCGCCATGTTGTTCAGCAGTGTGCGCGAGAGGCCATGCAGCGACTTGTTCGTCTTGCTGTCATCTGCCCGCGCGACGAACAGCGTATCGCCCTCCTGCGTGACGGTGATGGTCTGCGGGAAGGTATGCGTGAGCTTGCCCTTTGGTCCAGTGACGGTCACGGTATTCTCAGCGCCCAGCTCGACCTTCACACCGGATGGGACTGGAATCGGAGCCCGACCGATACGAGACATGTGCCGTCCTCCCTACCAAACGTAGCAGACCACTTCGCCGCCCAGCCCGAGCTGGTACGCCTTGCGGCCCGACATTACACCCTGTGGTGTCGAGATGATCGCTGTGCCCAGGCCACCGCGCACGCGCGGGATGGCATCGCGCCGCGTGTAGACACGCAGGCCGGGCTTGCTGACGCGCTTGAGCTGCGTCAGCACGGGGCGCTTGTCCACATAGCGCAGCGTCACGATGATCGCGCCCTGTGGGCCATAGGGATTCTCTGGCCGATGATCGACCGTGAATTCCTTGACGTAGCCTTCCTCTTTGAGGATCTGCGCAATCGCGATCTTCATGTTCGAGGATGGGATGGTCACGCGCGTGTGGCGCGCCATAATCGCGTTGCGGACGCGAGTCAGCATATCCGCGATGGGATCGGTCATATTCATGCCGCGTGTTCTCCTCGCCAGTCCTACCAGCTCGACTTCGTCACGCCGGGAAGCTCACCCCGGAGCGCGCGCTCACGGAAGCAGATGCGGCAGAGGCCGAACTTGCGGATATACGCGCGCGGGCGGCCGCAGATGCTGCACCGATTGTGCTGCTGAGTCGAGTGCTTGGGCTTGCGCTGGGACTTGACGATCATCGAAGTTTTTGCCATCGTTGCCCCCTCCAGGGCGAGAGACCGGGCTTCGGCGCGTGCATCGCCAGAACCCGTCCGGCGCTTCACCGGTTTCCGGTCTCTTTGTCCCGCTCTATGCGGTCGTTTTGGGTCGTTACGGGTCGTTCAGGATGATTGCGCGCGGTGGGCGCGCTCGCCGACACGTCGCGCACTGGAACGCCTGCCTTGTGTCAAGCGTTCGGCGCGGCTCCGTCGTTGCGCTGGCCCTACTTCTTGCTGAAGGGCATGCCTAGCAGCGCGAGCAGGCGGCGGCCCTCTTCGTCGGTGCGTGCGGTCGTCACGATGGTGATCTCCATGCCGCGCACCTTGTCAATCTTGTCGTAGTCAATCTCAGGAAAGGCGAGTTGCTCTTTCATGCCGAGCGTATAGTTGCCGCGCCCGTCGAAGGCATCCGCCGGGACGCCCTGGAAGTCGCGCAGACGTGGCAGCGCCAACGTCACGAGCTTCTCCAGGAAGTCGTACATGCGCTGGCCGCGCAGCGTCACCATCACGCCGATGGGCATGCCCTCGCGCAGCTTGAACGCCGCCACCGAGCGCTTCGCGCGGGTCACGACTGGCTGCTGGCCCGTGATGTCCGCGAGGTCGCGGCGTGCGTTCTCGATGGCCTTCGGGTTCTGCGTCGCTTCGCCCAGACCAATGTTGATGACGATTTTATGCACCGAGGGAACCTGCATCGGGTTCGCGTACCCAAACTCCTTGCGCAGCCCCGGAGCGACCTCATTGCGGTAGCGGCCCTTCAGGCCGGATGTCGTTGTTGTGGCCACGGCTTAATCCCTCGTGTGCTCTTCAATTGGCTTGCCGCAGCGCTTACACACCCGGCGTGTCCGCATCTTCTGGTCGGATCCCATCGGCACGCGCTCATGCGCGATGCGTGTGGGCTGGCCACACTCCGTGCAGACCACCATCACGTTCGATACGTGCAGCGGCATCGTCTTATCAATGATGCCCGCCTGCATACCCGCGCCCGCCCGCACATGCTTCTTCACCATGTTGACGCCCTCGACAATCACTTTGTTGTCGCGAGGCATCGTCGAGAGCACCTTCCCGCGCTTGCCACGGTCTTTGCCCGCCAGCACGAGAACAGTGTCCCCCTTGTGCACGTGTAGCTTGGCCAGGTGCAGGGGCTTGCGCTCTTTGTCTTTTACCGTCGCCATAGCGATATGTCCCTCGTTCCCTTGCCCTTTGGCCTTCGTCTGATCGTCTCATCGCCCGCAGGCAGGTCGTTCCGCGCCTGTGAGCGCGCCCTGCTGTTGCCCTGCGCTTGTGCCGCTCGCGCCGGGCGCCGGAGTCCCGCTAGAGGACCTCTGGCGCCAGCGAGATGATCTTCATGAAGGCGCGATCACGCAGTTCGCGCGCGACCGGCCCGAAGATGCGCGTCCCACGGGGGTTGTTGCCCCCAGAGATGATGACAGCGGCGTTGTCGTCGAAGCGGATGTGGCTGCCGTCAGGCCGCCCGTACTCTTTCGAGACGCGCACGACCACCGCCGTGACCACTTCGCCCTTCTTGACGGCGCCGTTTGGCGTCGCCTGCTTCACCGACGCCTTGATGAGGTCACCCACGCCAGCATAGCGGCGATTGGAGCCACCCAGCACGCGGATACACATGATCTCTTTGGCGCCAGTGTTGTCGGCTACCTTGAGCCGCGTCTGCACCTGAATCATCTTAGCGGCCCTCCGTCTCCGACGTCTTGGGGTCGAGCTGCGACACCACCTGGGCGACCGACGGAGCCTGCACCGCGCGCTTGATGATCTCTACCAGGCGCCAGCGCTTGTCTTTGCTGATCGGGCGCGTCTCCTCGATGCGCACCATGTCGCCTGGAAGGGCTTCATTGTGCTCGTCGTGCGCCTTGAATTTGTTGGTTGACTTGTAGGTTCGCTTGTAGAGGCGGTGACGCTTGAGCGACTCGACGGCGACGACAATCGTCTTGTCCATCTTGTTGCTCACGACCCGCCCGGTCTTCTGCTGCCGACGCGGACTCTGCGCGCTCTTAGGGGGAGTCGCGCTCGTTGCACCGCCAGCGGATTTTGCAGAGCTCATGGGTTACTCCTCTTCGGCGGTTTCGGCAATGTCGGCAGTTTCGTCGGTAAGCTCGCCAGCCGCCGCCATCGCCTGGGCATGTTGCAATTCGCCCAGATGATGCATCAGCCGCGCGATGTCGGCTTTGACCTGCGGAAACTGCCGATTATTCTTCACTTCACCGCGCATCTTCTGCAGGCGCAGGTCGAAGAGCTTATGGCGCAGGTCTGAAAGCTCCTGGTGCGCCTGGGCTGCGCTCATGCCGTGGATCTCATGACGGCGCTCACTCAGCTTCGACACCCTCAGCCTCCTGTCGGACGATGAACTTGGTCTTGATCGGCAGCTTGTTCGACGCGAGCCGCATCGCCTCTTTGGCGACATCTTCGCGCACGCCACCCAGCTCGAAGATGATGCGCCCCGGCTTGACGACGGCGACCCAGTGGTCGGGCGCGCCCTTGCCGGAACCCATGCGCGTCTCGGCTGGCTTGGCCGAGATGGGCTTGTCTGGGAAGACGCGAATCCACACCTTACCACCACGCTTGATGTAGCGGTTGATGGCGATACGCGCGGACTCGATCTGCCGCGCTTCGAGCCAGACCGGCTCAAGCGCCTGCAAGGCGAACTCGCCGAACGCGATAGTGTTGCCGCTGTGCGCGGCTCCCTTCATGCGTCCGCGATGCTGCTTGCGATATTTTGTGCGGTTTGGCGCCAGTAACATGACAATTGCTCCAGTTCATTGGTCGCTGCCGCTCCACGCCTTCCATCCCGAGGCGATGGGAGCGGCCCAAGACCAATGAGAATGCTAAAGAGCGTCGGACGCCTTCGCGCGTCCTCTGCGCGAATTACTCGTTCGTCGTATTCGTCGCGGTATCCGTCGTCGTCTGCTGCTGTTCCGGCGCGGCTGCCTCTGCCTGGGTGGGCGGAGTCGGCTCAGCGGCTGGGGTCAGCGGAGCAGCCTCTGGGCGAGGCGCGCGTGGCGCCCGCACTGGACGCGAGGCATTGGCGATGCCCGTGCCACCAGCGGCGCCAGCGCCACTACCCGTACGGGGCGTGCGAGGGCCAGCGCCACCAGGGCCACGACGATCACCGCCGAAGCCGCCAGCGCCACCAGGCCCGCGCCGCTCGCCGCCGCCGAAGCCACCACCACCACGTCGGTCGCCACCAGGACCACCGCCGCGTCGCTCACCGCCGCCACCAGGGCCACCACGGCGCTCGCCGTAGCCGCCACCACCAGGGCCGCGGCGCTCACCGCCGCCACCGAAGCCGCGCTCGCCACCAGGACCACCACGCCGCTCGCCCGAAAGGCTCACCTGGGTCGCCGCCTGAGCAGCGCCCAGACCAGCCTGGCGCGCCTTCTCTGGCAGCACATCGCCGTGATAGATCCACACCTTGATGCCGATCAAGCCAGTCGTGGTGTGCGCCTCGGTGAAGCCGTAGTCAATGTTCGCGCGCAGCGTCTGTAGCGGCACGCTCCCCTCGACCTCTTTCTCCACCCGCGCGATCTCAGCGCCGCCCAGGCGACCACCGCAGACAATCTTGATGCCCTTGATGTTGCCGCGCATGGCCTTCTGCACTGCCTGCTTCATCGCACGACGGAAGGCGACACGCTTCTCCAGCTGCTCCGCGATGCTGCGAGCAACCAGGATGGCGACGACCTCCGGGTTGCGTATCTCGTGGATGCTCAGGCGAACTTTCTTGCCGCCTGTGCTCTTCTCCACTTCCTGACGCAGCCGTTCGACGCTCTCGCCGCTCTTGCCGATGACGATGCCCGGCTTGGCGGTGAAGACCGTCACGGAGATATTGCCAGCGACCCGCTCGATCTCGATCTTCGAGACCGCAGCGTTTGCCAACCGCTTGTTGATCAGCCCGCGAATCTTGCGATCCTCTGCGAGCAGGTCTTTGTAGTCACGACGCGCATACCAGCGCGACTGCCAGCCTTCGATTACACCCAGACGAAAGCCGGTCGGATTAACTTTTTGCCCCAATCGAGCGCCTCCTCTGACCGACTACGCCTGACGACGAGCAGCGCGACGCGCGCCCGCTGGAATGTCGGCTGGATCATCCGAGACATACACCGTAATGTGCGAGCTGCGCCGCAGAATGCGCGAGGAACGGCCATGCGAGCGCGCTCGGACACGCTTGATGGTGAAGCCCTCATCTGCGATAGCGTTGACGACCCACAGTTCGTCCGGGTCCATCTGATAATTGTTCTCGGCGTTCGCCGCCGCCGACGCCACGACCTTATACACGTCGCGCGCAGGCGCATTCGGCAGGAACCGCAGAATCGCCAGAGCCTCGCCCACACGGCGACCGCGAATCGCGCTCGTCACGCGGCGCACCTTGCGGACGGGATGGCCCACATTCTTGGCGATGGCATGTGTTAGCATCGTGTTTCTTTGCCCTCCCGCTTGCTAGCGCACCGACGTGGTTCGCTCGCTGCGCCCACCCGCGTGTCCGTGGAAGCGGCGCGTCGGCGCGAACTCGCCGAGCTTATGGCCGACCATGTTCTCGGTCAGATAGACCGGCACATGCTGCCTGCCGTTGTGTACTCCGATGGTCAGGCCAACCATCTGCGGAATGACCGTAGAGGCCCGCGACCAGGTCTTGATGACTCGCTTGTCGTTGCCCCGCGCCATCGCCAGCACCTTCTTGAGCAGTGCTGGATGGATGTAGGGGCCTTTCTTGGTCGAACGTGACATACGCGCTTGCTCTCCTCAGGTCGCCTAGCGGCCCCTACCAGCGTTGCGGCGCCGGACAATGAACTTATCGGTACGCTTGTTGTGGCGCGTGCGGAAACCCATCGCCGGCTGCCCCCAGGGCGTCTGTGGCTGGCCGCCGATTGGCGCGCGACCCTCACCACCACCATGCGGGTGATCCACCGGATTCATCACCGAGCCGCGTACATGCGGGCGGCGCCCCAGGTAGCGCGAGCGACCCGCCTTGCCGAGCGAGATGTTCTCGTGATCGAGATTACCCACCTGGCCGATGGTCGCCATGCAGTTCACGTTGATCAGCCGCTGCTCGCCCGATGGCAGACGCACCTGCGCGTAGTCGCCTTCCTTCGCCATCAACTGCGCCGACGTACCAGCGCTGCGAACGATCTGCGCGCCCTTGCCGATATACAGCTCGATGTTGTGGATGACCGTGCCAGTTGGGATGTTGCGCAGGGGCAGCGCGTTGCCGACGCGAATCTCGGCGTCGGGGCCACTCATCACGCGGTCGCCCACCTTCAGGCCATTTGGCGCGATGATGTAGCGCTTCTCGCCGTCCACGTAGTGCAGCAGCGCGATACGCGCCGAGCGGTTCGGGTCGTACTCAATCGAGAAGACCTTCGCCGGAACGCCCGTCTTATTGCGCTTGAAGTCAATGACACGGTAGCGCTGCTTCACGCCGCCGCCGCGATGGCGCGAGGTGATGCGCCCCTGGTTGTTGCGCCCTGCCTTCGAGATCTGCTTGCGCAGCAGCGAGCGCTCTGGCTTCGAGCGCGTGATCTCCTCAAACGTGGAGACCGACATGCCGCGCCGCCCTGGGGACGTCGGCTTGTAATTGCGAATGGGCATACGTGTCCTCCCCAGCGCGGCTTACGCCTGCAACTCTGCGATGGACTGGCCCGGGGCCAGCGTCACAATCGCTTTTTTCCATGGGCGCTCTTCCTTGTGGAAGATGCCCTTCCGTGTGCGCAGATTCTGCGCTTTGCCCGGCATGCGCATCGTGTTGACCCGCAGGACTTTCACGCCGAACATGTGCTCGACTGCCATGCGAATCTCATGCTTGTTCGCTTCCAGCGCGACCGCGAACGTGTAGCGCGGGATGACGACGCCGGTTGGGGTCGTCGTATTCTGCTGCATCACACTCTTTTCGGTGATGAGCCCGTGCTTGATGACCTCTGTGATTTCCATCGTCGTCTATCCTCTCGCCTGCGCGGCTTCCATTTCGCGGCGGGCCTTGCGACGGGCGGCGGCGCGTGGATGACGCTTGGCGACAAGCGCGTCGTCGGCCTCAGCGCCAAACATCTCGACGATGCGCTCGACCGTCGCAAGTGGCGCCAGCACCGCATCATACTTCAGCAGCTCGATCACGTTGATCGAAGCGACATGCCCCATCTTGACGCGGTGAATATTCCGCGCGGAGAGGATGACATTCTCGTTGCGCTCAGGCATCAGCAGCAGCACGTTGCGGTCAATCGGCAGGACATCGAGCAGCGCCTCCATGTCCTTCGTGCGCGGCTCATCGAACGTCACCGCGTCCATCAGCAGCAGCCGCCCGTTGGCGACCTTGTCTGAAAGCGCCGAGCGAATCGCCAGCCGCTTCATGCGCCGTGGGATGCTCCGCTCATAGGTGTGCGGGCGCGGCCCAAAGACGCTGCCACCACCACGCCAGTGCGGCGCGCGGGTCGAACCCTGCCGGGCGCGACCGGTTCCCTTCTGGCGATAGGGCTTGCTGTTGCCGCCGCTCACCGCCGCGCGATTCTTCGTCGAGGCGGTTCCCTGGCGGCGATTGACGAACTGCGCCGTCACGACCTGATGCAGCACCGCCGTGTTGATCGGCGCGCCGAAGACGTAGCTATCCAGATCTGCTTCGCGGAGGATCTGGCCCTCCATATCATAGACGTTCGCGGATGGCATCTTCTGTACTCCTCATCCCGCTCTAGGCCCGCTGTTGCGCAGCAGCCGCAGCGCCCCGAGCGGCAAGCGCCAACTGGTCGGCGCTCTTACGAATGAGCACGATGCCGCCGTTCGGCCCAGGCACTGATCCCTTGATGACGAGCAGGTTGCGCTCAGGGTCGGCCTGGACGATCTCCAGCGCCTTCACTGTCACGCGCTCGTTTCCCATGCGCCCCGCCATGCGCGTCCCTTTGTAGACGCGGCCTGGCGTGGTGCCAGGGCCAATCGAGCCAGGGCGGCGCGCGCGGTCAGACTGGCCGTGCGTGCGGGGGCCACCGTGGAAGCCGTGGCGCTTCATCACACCCGCGAAGCCCTTGCCCTTGGAGGTACCGATCAGGTCGACCTGCTCGCCCTCGCTGAACATATCTACCTTGACGACCGCGCCCACTTCTGGCTGATCGCCACCGACCAGCTTGACCTCGCGCAGCAGTTGGAACGGCCCCATCGCCTGCGACGCGCCACGGCGGCGACGCGAGCCTTGGCGGCTCTTGTCCTTCGCGTCAGCGGTCTCAGCCTCATCGGCGGCCGTCTCGGCTCCGGCGCTCTCGGTTGTCTCAGCTTTCTCAGCGGCCTTGCGGCGCGCTTCCTGCCGAGCCTTGGCGCCCTCGCGCTGCTGTTGATCGCGCTGGCGCTGGGTCACCGGCAGCGTATGCCCCAGATGCCCCAGCATCGGCCGAGTCTCGCGCGCGACCTTCTTCTCACCGAAGCCGATCTGCGCCGCCTCGTAGCCATCCTTCGCCATCGTGCGCACCTGCGTAACGACGCAGGGGCCAGCCTCGATCACTGTGACTGGAATGGCGGCGCCGTTCGGCCCAAAGACCTGGGTCATGCCCACTTTGCGGCCTAGCAATCCACTTAACATTGCCCTCAATCTCCTGGGCGCACCGTTCACGAGACGCCTGGCGCTCGTTCCCCTGGCAGCCGCTTGGCTCCCGCTCGTCGTTGAGCGGCTCGCGCCTGCCAGACACCGTACCCGTGAGGCTCTCGCGCTTCGCAAGCGCTCACTCACAGACACGCGGCTCACCTGCTGGTCGCTCAGGTCATCCCTGCGCGGCCCCAGGTCGAGCCTTCCAAGCCCCCAGCCTCTCGTGCCGACGCCCACCTCTGTCGGCCTCGCTTGGCCGTTGCGCGCCCAACACCTCATCCGCCCTGCGGCGGACGGGCGCGGCGCCCGCAACCCGTTCCTCGCCTAGTAGTTCAGCTTGATCTCGATGTCCACACCCGCCGGAAGATTCAGGCGCGTGAGGGCATCCACCGTCTTGGGATTCGGGTCCACGATGTCAATCAGCCGCTTGTGCGTGCGGATCTCAAATTGCTCGCGCGAATCCTTGTCAATGAAGGGGCCGCGTAGCACGGTCCACTTCGCAATCTCGGTTGGCAGCGGCACTGGCCCGGAGACACGCGCGCCAGTATTCTGGGCGGTGTCAACGATCTGAGCCGCTGACTGATCCAGTATCCGGTGGTCATACGCCCGCAGCCGGATCCGGATGCGCTGTTTGGTTGTGGTCGCCATACCCACTCTCTCTTTGTCGCGTTGTGTCGTTTTCGCTCGGTCCGCCGCAGCCGTGCGACATCAGCCGCAGCCGGACGCATAGCGGGCGCATCAGATAGTAACGAGCGGGCCGCCCTTCGCAGCACGCTGGCCACCCAGGTGTCTGCATGCCCCTGCGCTGCTGGCAGGCGAGCCGCTCATACACGCGGTAAGCCCCGCTCCCTGGAAGGGAACGGGGCTACCAACATGCGTCAGAGTTCGACCTTGGTAACGGCGCCGGCGCCGACGGTGCGTCCGCCCTCACGAATCGCGAAGCGGCTGCCCTCTTCGAGCGCGACCGTCGTGATCAGTTCGACCTCCATCTCGACGTTGTCACCGGGAATCACCATCTCCACCCCCTCGGGCAGCTTGATCTTGCCGGTCACATCGGTCGTGCGGATGTAGAACTGCGGCTGATAGCCATTGAAGAACGGCGTGTGCCGTCCGCCCTCCTCCTTCGAGAGCACGTA